>RFXY01000074.1 GCA_009921385.1 Pseudomonadota bacterium | reverse complement strand
GATAATCATCGGTTATCAACAGCGTTATCTTCTACAATAACCGCTCCACAAGTTTTAGCTTTTACTCGTGATGCAACTTCTGTAAAATTAACCATCAACTCTGTCAATCAAGCAGTATCCCCTTCTCCTACTAGCACCGCCATAATAAGCAACTCTTCTGCACCAATATACCTGGGCACAGAAGGTTTATCTACCGGAAACTTAGTCAATGCTTTTAAAGGAAAAATATCCGAAATTATCGTGTTTAACCGCAGAATTTCAGAAAGAGAAAGAATTCAAGTTGAAAACTATTTATTGCAAAAATATAAAATCAAAAAAACTTAACTAAAATTGTCTAAGAAAATTTCGGTAAAAATTCATTATAATTGCCAAAATTGGGCTAAATTACTTGCAAACTATTGTTTTCTACCAAAAAACACTCTGTTTGTCTCCGATCAAAAAATCTGGCAAAATTGTCAAAAAATTTTGCCAGACAGTTTTCTTAACAATTTTGCCGATATTCTTTTATTAAAAAAACCAATCGCCAATGAAAAATATTTACAACAAATCATTGAATCAAGCAAGCGATATCAAAATATTGTAGCTTTAGGCAGTGGCACCATCAACGATTTATGCAAATTAGTTGCTTATCAACAGCAAAAAAACTACATCATCATTGCTTCTGCACCTTCAATGAACGGTTATTTATCAAAAAATTCTTCTATAACTATTCAGCAACATAAAAAAACTATTTTAGCCACCCTGCCCTTGGCTTTAGTTGTTAACACCAAAATTTTACAATCTGCTCCATCAAAATTAATTCAAGCCGGCATTGGTGATGTAATGTGTTTTTACAATTGTTGGTTTGATTGGTGGCTTGCCAATCAAATTTTTGCCACCCCATTTTTAGCAAAACCTTTTTTGATGCTTCAAAAATTAATGCAAGAATTTTGCCAAAATTATCAGCAATATCAACTTACCAGCCCAAAACTATTAAAATTATTGATGCAAATTTTGCTGGCTTCTGGCAAAGGAATGACCATTGCCTCTGGCTCATATCCTGCAAGTCAAGGAGAGCATTTATTAGCACACTGCCTCACCACCAAATATAGCAAAAAATTTCGCCTCATTCTACACGGCGAGCTGATTGCTTTTACCACCTTTACCACCGCTCAACTACAAGAAAATCTGCTTAACAACATTTGGCAAAAAAATTTTTCTTGGCTAAAAAAAATCGAAATAACACCGCCAAAACAAGCTTTAAGAGATTATTTTTCTCAAAATACTTACAAGGCTTGCTTAACAGAATTTACAGAAAAAACACAAATATTGCAACAACAACAAAAATTATCAAACAAAAAAATTGCCAAAATACAAAATCAACTAAGCAAAATTCATCTTCATCCAACAAAAATTAGCCAAATTTTTCAACATTTTCATATCAAACATCAAATTCAAGATTTACCAATATCAAACACACAATATCAAGAGGCGATATATTTTGCCAAATATTTACGAAATCGCATCACCTGCCTTGATTTTGTTGAAATTTAATAAAGTTTTCTTCTGTTAAAGATGATGCACTATCATTTCTAGAGCATTTTTTATTGCCAACAATCTGATTTCACTGCGATTGCCAGTTAAAGAAAATTCTTTTACAACCGAATCAATGCCAACAACATTGCTAGCCAAAGCAATAAAAACTAAGCCTTGCGGTTTGTTAGAATCGTGTTTAGATGAATTATTGAGATTAAAAACGGCATCATCACCAGCAATGCCACTGATGGCAAGAGCGAAATTAGCTTTGGTAATTTTTAAAGTATTTTCTGCCATTTGTTTTGCCACTTCATAACTTACAGCACCTTTTTGTTCTAAAGTTTGAGCATTTACTTGCAAAATTTGCTGTTTAAAATTATTGCCATAACTCACAAAACCCATTTCAAAAACCAAAGAAGAGCCGGCAATTTCGGTAAATAAAGCCGAAAGCAAACCGCCAGTGCAAGATTCGGCAACACTGATTGTGTAGTGATTTTTCTGGCAAAAATCTAAAATTTGCCAAGCCAATTGCAAATATTGCTGAGGAAAAAGAGAAAAACTCATAATTTATTACAATGCCAAGATAATGCCAATTTCTCCTTCTTCTAGGTTGTGTAAAAATATTTTTTCTACATAGCTTGAGGCAGAAGATTCAACGATGGTAAAGCTTTTTGCCAAAACTTGACTAGCGATATGCTGTTGAAAAGCCTTCGCCACTTCTAACAAATGTTTATTATCACTTACAATGGTTAAATTAACATAATCGGTCATAGAAAAATTAGCTTCTTTACGATTTTGCTGAATACAGCGAATGATATCTCGAGAAATACCCTCGTTGATCAATTCTAAGTTGAGTTCAATATTTAGTTTTACAAGATAGTCATTGCTTGCCAAAGCTAAAATATCGTAATTTTTTTGGTTATAAGGTTTGGCAACAAGTTTTAGCTCAAATTCATCAGCATTCAAAACCACACCAGCAATTTCGATGTTTTCTTGTTGTTTTTGCCATTGTTTATTTTTAGCAGCAAGAGTTATTTCTTTTACTTTGCTGGTATATTTACTGCCGATTTTTTTAAAGTTAATCTGCAACAATAATTCTGCCACTTCATTGATGTTGTTGCTAAAAATTATTTGCTTAATATTTAATTCGTCGGCAATCATATAGCTAAAATCATTAAGCCAACTAGTGTTGTTGCCAATAATTTCAAGGCTTAATAAAGGCAACCTTACCCTTAAATTATGCTTTTCTCTCAAAGATAAACCGACAGAGCAAATTTTTTGCACAATATCGAGCTGTTCAATTAATTGTAAATTATCTGGCAAAAAATCGAGTCGAGGAAATGTTTGTAAATGCACCGAAAGATTGCGATCTATCATATTAATTCTCCTATAAAAAACACTGTTTCTTGATTTTCTTGCAGTAAAGAAGCGATTTCTTGGGCATGATTTTTATCAACCACCAAAACCATACCAATACCGCAATTAAAGGTGCGAAGCATTTCTTGTTGATCTACCTTGCCTAATTTTTGTAAAATTGTAAAAATTTCGGGCTGTTGCCAAGAATTATAATTGATTTTAGGGCTGGCGTTTTGCGATAAAACTCTCGGTAAATTTTCGGTTAAACCGCCACCTGTAATGTGAGCTAAGGCTTTTATTTTGCCAGTTTTAATTGCTGAAAGACAAGATTTTACATAAATTTTTGTTGGAGTAAGCAACACTTCGGCAAAAGTTTGCTGGTTATAAGCGATGCTATTAAAATTTAATTGATTTTGAGCCAAAATATATCTAGCCAAAGAGTAACCGTTTGAATGCAAACCGCTAGAAGCAAGCCCCAAAAGCACATCACCTGCTTGAGTGGTTTTTGGTAAAATTTCGCCTCTTTCAACCGCACCAACTGCAAAACCAGCTAAATCGTAGTCTCCGTTATGATACATACTAGGCATTTCGGCGGTTTCACCACCAATTAATGCACAATTTGCTTGCTTGCAACCATTAGAAATGCCGGCAATAACTTGGGTTGCAGTTGCAACATCTAATTTGCCACAAGCAAAATAATCGAGAAAAAACAACGGCTCTGCCCCTTGCACAATTAAATCGTTAACCGACATTGCCACCAAATCTATGCCAATAGTGCTATGCATATTGGTTTCGATAGCAATTTTTAGCTTGGTGCCAACCCCATCGGTAGAAGAAACCAAAACGGGATCTTTAAAATTGCATTTGGCTAAATCAAATAAAGCACCAAAACCGCCTAAATTTGGGTTAGAACCAACTCGAGCGGTTGCCTTAGCCAAAGGCTTAATTTTTTCTATTAAATGATTGCCTGCATCAATATCGACACCAGCTTGCTTGTAATTTAAAGACATAAAGAAAAAAATTTAAAAATAAAAAGCGATTATTTAAAATTATAGATTGTAAAATTAAAAAAGTATAGTATAATAAATGACAATATTTTAAATTTTTTTAAAAAATAATCAGTGTTTGTAAAATTTTTTCAATATATCTTCTGTTTTTTGGTGCTTTTTTTGGCTCAAAATAGTGTGTTTAGCAATGTTTTTGCCCAAGAAATTAACCCAAATGCCATTCAAAATGCCACTCAAAATGTTGGCAATAATGCGGCTCAATTAACACCTCAAACCATATCTAATATTTATGCCATCGAAGGTATAGAAGCAAAAGCAATCGCCAAATCTCCGATTTTAGCCAGAAATTTAGCTTTTGAAAATGCCAAAAAAGATGCTTTTTTAGTGTTATTATCTCGACTAAATTTACCGCCCGAAACAATCGCCAACATCAATAACGACGAACTATCTTCGATGGTTCGCTCTGAGCGAGTTTTAGACGAAAAAATTGCCAACAACACCTATTTAGCAACTTTCAATATTGTTTTTGCCAAAAATTTTGTTGATCATGTGCTAAAAACTAAAAATCTTACTCAAATCGCAAATAATCAAGAAATTTCAACCGAAAAATCAGAAAATAACAATCAAAACAATCTAGAAAACGAACAATTAAATTTAAATAATTCCCAAGAAAAAATCAACGACAACCCTTTAAATAACAACAATCTCACAATTTTAGTGCCCATTCAGTTTGACAAACTACAACCTTTACTTTGGGAAGAAAATAATTTATGGAAACCCGCCCTTGAAAAATTAATTATTAAAAACCAACTACATAATCAATTTATCATTCTTAATTCTAACCTAAACTACATCACTGTTTTAAATGCTCAAAACATCAAAAACATCGATTTTGACAACATTAAATTTATACTCGATGAAAAAAAAGCAAATTCTCTAAGTTTGGTGTTTTTAAAAATAGACAACCTAGAAAACAAGGCAATTATTGATGTTGTTAACATTAATTCTTTGCAAAAAACTCAATTTCGCTTAAGCTTTGCCAGCCTTGATTTAGTCAACAAAACAGAACTCATCAACAGCATTGCCAACAAAACCATCGAACAACTCAAAAATAAAACAATAAAACCAAGCCCAACTCCTAAAAACAATTATAGCTTGCAATTTCCTATTAAAAGCTATCAACAATGGCAAAACTATCAATCCACTTTACAAAACAGTGGTTCTATAGCTAAAATCACCATCAATAATTTATCTTTTGATAACATCACCATCACTCTTGAATATAATGGCAAAACCTCTTTTAGCGAATTTTTAACTAGTTTAAATTTTGAATTTCAAAAATTAAACAATATTTACTTTATTAACTCAAAACAATGAAAACTCGAGACAAAGTAATTTTTTTTAGTATTTTGGTAGTTATTTTTTTTGCACTATGCTATGCTATTCGATCAGTAATAACACCTTTTCTTGTTTCGGCAATAATCGCCTATTTTCTTGACCCCAGTGTTGATAAAATCGAAAATAAATTTCATTTTTCTCGACTTTCTGCCTCAATTATCGTGATGAGCGTTTTTTTATTTGCATTAATAATAATTTGTCTAATTATTTTTCCTATGCTTTACGATCAAACCCTTAATATTGCTCAAAACACCCCGCAATATATGTATTTTATTTCCGACAATTTTTACCCAAAAATCGTGGCTTTTTTTGGCAAATACAACATTAAAATTGAAAATGATTTTTTTAGCCTCTTAAAAAACAACA
>RFXY01000073.1 GCA_009921385.1 Pseudomonadota bacterium | reverse complement strand
TGGCAAGACCTCTATTTTTACCTCTTCTTTTTAGTTCTCTCAATAAATGCACCACAATTCTGGCACCCGACATACCAACGGGGTGCCCCAAAGCAATGGCTCCGCCGTTGACATTGAGAATTGCTGGATCAATTTCGCCCAAAGCAGAATTTAAATTGAGTTGTTCTTGGCAAAAGTTGGCAGAAGCAAAAGCTTTGAGACAGCCCAAAACTTGAGCAGAAAATGCCTCGTTAATTTCGATTAAATCGAAATCTTTTAAGGATAAGCCAGTTTTATCAAAAAGTTTTTTGGTAGAAAATACCGGACCAAGCCCCATTTTGCTAGGGTCAAGACCAGAATATGCGAAATCGGTAATGTAGCCCAATATTTCACAATCATATTGTTTGGCAAACTCTTTGGCTTGGTCTTCTAAAGCAAGCAAGGCAAAGCAAGCTCCGTCGGTGATTTGCGAAGAGTTGCCCACAGTTACGGTGCCTGTATTTTTTTCGAAATATGGTTTAAGTTTGGCTAAATCGGCTAATTTTTGGTTAAATCGCACCCCTTCGTCTTGATTGATGAGTTGTGGATTTTGTTCGTTTAGATTAAAAATCGCAATAATTTCTTGGCTAAAAATGTTGTTTTCGATAGCTTTTTGAGCTTTTTGATGCGATTGCAAGGCAAATTCGTCTTGTTCGTTGCGGTTGATGGCAAAATCTCGAGCTATATTTTCGGCTGTGCAACCCATAATTAAGCCAGATAGCGGGTCGGTAAGCCCTTGCATTAGCCCGATTATTGGTTGCAAGAAGGCAGGTTTAAATTTTAGTAGTGTTTTGAATTTATCGAAAGCGGTTTTGCTTTTGGCTAAATCGGCAAAAAAATTGGTGAACTTTTTGTTGTAAAGCAACGGAATGTTGCTCATAGATTCAACCCCGCCAGCTAAAATAAGGTTGGCATCGTGGTTTTTTAGACGATAAATAGCCGAAGTAAAAGCTTCTAGACCAGAAGCACAATTACGATGCACGGTAAAAGCAGGAACATGTTGGGGAACCCCAGCTTGCGAGGCGATTATTTTAGAGATGTTGGCCGCTTCTGCTGGTTGCGAAACATTTCCGATGATGACTTCGTCAATTAAACTGCTTGGTAAATTAGATTTGGCAATTACTTCTTTGGCAAGGCAAGAGCCCAAATGCTGGGCAGATAAATTTTGTAAAACTCCGCCAGCTTTGCCCATGGCAGAGCGATAACCGGCGATAACTGCAATTCTTTGTTTCATAGTGTGTTTTGATTTTTTACACCATTTCCACTAATTAAAACCACATTATAACGAAAGCTTTTTAACCAAAAAGATGAAGTTATAATGTGAAAAACCATAAGATTATTTTAATTAGTGGAAATGGTATTATAATATGATTGATGAAATTATTATCAATTCTTTTATTTTTTTTTACAAGAAAATAATTGCAAACATAAAAAAATGTTTTAAAATATTATGCATAGCTATGTTATGCTATAATTTTTTTTTGGTTGTTTAGCACTATTATTTTGTTAAGCAACTATAATGTTTATTAACAATTTCATCTGTTGTGTTTATAAGCACTTCGGAATTCTCTATTTAAATTATGTCTACTACTAACAATCATAACCAAGTTGAGCCACTTTTTTTACAAGAAGATTTTATAAAACTGTTTCACGAATACGAAAACGACTCTCAACAATTAAAAGAAGGCACCATTATCAAAGGTGTTATTGTTGCAATCAACGAAAAAACTGTGGCGGTTGATATTGGGGCAAAATCTGTTGGTTTTGTTGATATTGCCGAATTCAAAAGAGATGGCGAAATAGAGCAGGGTGATGTTGTTGATGTTTTGTTAGAAAGGCTTGAAAATAAAAAAGGCGAACTTATTATTAGCCGTGAAAATGCAAGAAGATTAAGTAACTGGAACTTTTTAAAACAGTGTCTAGAAGACAAAACTATCATCGAAGGCAAAGTAATTGGCAGAGTAAAAGGTGGTTATGCTGTTGATATTAATGGCATTATTTGCTTTTTGCCAAGAAGTCAAGTTGATACTGTTTTGCTTACCGACGATAGTTTTTTAATCAATAAAATAGAAAAACTATTGGTTTTAAAAATCGATGAAATTCGTGGTAATATTGTGGTTTCAAGAAGAGCAGTTCTTGAAAGTCAAAGAAATCTCGAAAAAGATAAAGTTCTTTCTACAATCAAAGTGGGCGATGTTATTGACGGTATCATTAAAAACATCACCGATTACGGTGCCTTTATTGATTTTGGTAGTTTTGATGGTTTGTTGCATCTTACCGATATCTCTTGGTGTCGCATTAAACACCCTTCTGAGTTGCTAAAAGTTGGTCAAGAAATAAAAGTGCAAGTAATTAAATACGACGAAGCCACTAAACGAGTTTCTCTTGGTATGAAACAATTACAGCAAAATCCTTGGGAATCTATTTTACAAAGATATCCAGTTGGCGCCACTTTAAAAGGCAAAGTAACTAACCTTACCAACTACGGTGCTTTCGTAGAAATAGAGCAAGGCATTGAAGGTTTGGTGCATGTTTCTGAAATGAGCTGGTTAAAAAATTCTAATAATCCAAACAAATTTATCGTTGCTGGTCAAGAAGTTGAGGTGATGGTTCTTGATATTAATCCACAAAACCACCGCATTTCTCTTGGTATGAAACAATGCGAACAAAACCCTTGGCAACAATTTGCCGACAAAAATAAAGTTGGTGATGTTGTTGAAGGTGTAGTGAAAAACTTTACCGAATTTGGTTTATTTATTGGTTTTGAAAGCGGTGTTGATGGTTTAGTTCATGCTTCTGATGTTTCTGTTAATGGCATCAACGAAGAAGTGCAAAAAAAATATAAATCAGGTGAAAAAATTAAAGTAATGGTATTGGGTAGCAACCACGAAAAAGAAAGAATTTCTTTGGGTATTCGCCAACTTGAAAATCAAAATTTCTTATCAGAAATCTCAAAAATCAACGAAGGTTCTGTGGTTTCTGCTGTTATTCTTGCTATCAAAAAAGATTTCTTAGAAGTTGAGCTTGATTCTGGTTTAAAAGGCATTATCAAACGTTTAGATATTTCTAATAATAAACAAAATCAAAGAACCGAAACCTTTGAAACTGGTGATCGCATCGAAGCAAAAGTAGTTTTATTCAATAAAATTACTGGCAAAATGTTGCTGTCAATTAAAGAATTAGAAAGCCAAGAACAAGAAAATCATTTTTACTCTGAAGGAAAAAGTGGTTCTACATTAGGCAGTATTGCTGGTAATGTTTTTGAATCTTTAAAAGATAATAACTAAAATCAATGCAAAACAATTTGGTCGCCTTAATTTATCTAAAAAATAAAGTTCACAAATTAAAAAATGTAGTTTGGTTACTTTCGTTTCTTTGTGTTTTTTTGTTGTTTAGATCAATATTTTTTGATGGTAATGTTGCCATTGAAGGCGACCATATTGCTTCAATTAAAATTGAAGGGGCTATTTTTGAAGATGATTACCGTAGCAAAATATTAAGAGAAATATCTATTAACAACAATGTTAAAGCTGTTGTTGCTACCATAAACAGCCCTGGTGGTGGTATTGTGGGTAGCGAAATACTTTATAACGATTTAAAAGCCATTGCCAACAAAAAACCTTTGGTTATTTTAATTGAATCTGTTGGTGCTTCTGGTGCCTATATGGCAAGTATTGCCTCTGATTATATTGTTGCCTATAATGGTTCTCTTACCGGTTCAATTGGTGTGTTGATGGAATCTTATGAAATTACCAATTTAGCCAATAAACTTGGCATTACTTTTAACCACTATAAATCTTCTCCGCTCAAAGGTAGCCCATCTTTGTTTGAAAAATCTACCTCACAAGTCAATAGTGTTATCTCTGATTCTATCTCTGATTCCCATCAATTTTTTTGCAATCTGGTAAAACAAAGAAGGGGTAAAAAAATTACCACCAATGTTTGTGATGGCAGGGTTTTTACGGGTAGACAAGCTTTAAAAGCTGGTTTAATAGATAGTGTTGGCGGTAAAGAAGAGGTGGCAAAATTTTTATTTAGTAAGAAAATTGATATTGTTAAAATGCCAATCAAAGAAGTTGAAATAATTAAGCAAGAACACAATTTTATTAAAAGCTTTATCAATCAAATACCGTTTTTACAAAAATTTAATGCTACCAGCAATAAACCGCAAATTATGGCAGATTTACCTTTTTCAACAATAAAATAATATCAAATTTGTTAAAATAATGTCTGAAAACAAACTTTTGCCAGTCCACAAAAGATTTAATCTTAATTTTAGTTACGGTGTTGGATCTCATCTTTTTAACCACCAAGGCCAATCTTATCTCGATTTTGGTGCAGGAATTGCTGTAAATGCCTTGGGCCATTGCCATCCTAATTTGGTTTCAGCCATCACCAAGCAAGCTCAAAAACTGTGGCATGTTTCCAATATTTATAGCACCAATCAACTAAACGATTATGCTAATAAATTGGTTAATGCTAGTGCTTTTGCCGATAATGTATTTTTTTGCAATTCTGGAGCAGAAAGCATAGAATGTGCAATCAAAATGACCAGAAGGCATTTCTATGTCAAAAATTCTCCGCGATATCGTATTATTACTTTTTCTGGTGCCTTTCATGGTCGAACTATTGCCACGATTTCTGCTGCCTCTAAACCAAAATATTTAGAAGGTTTTGCTCCTGCTTTGCCTGGTTTTGATAATGTGCCATTTAACGATATTGAAGCAGTAAAAACTGCCATTTCAAACGAAACTGCTGGCATTTTAATTGAGCCAATTCAAGGTGAAGAAGGAATTAGGGTTGCCTCACTATCTTTTTTGCAACAACTTCGCAAATTATGCGATGAACACCAAATTTTATTAATCTTTGACGAAGTGCAGTGCGGTATGGGTAGAACTGGTTATTTATTTGCCTCCAATTATTTTGCTGTAAAGCCCGATATTATTTCTACTGCCAAGGGAATTGGCGGTGGCTTTCCTTTGGGTGCTTGTTTGGCAACTAAACATGCCTCTTTAGGCATGACTTATGGTGTGCACGGCACAACTTATGGCGGTAATCCTTTGGCTATGGCGGTGGCAAATGCTTTGCTTGACACGATTTCGGCCGATGGTTTTTTTCAGCAAGTAAGGCAAATGTCAAAAGAATTGCAAGCTTTATTGTTTTCTTTGCAACAAAAATATCCTAAAATTATTGCCGAAATAAGAGGTGTTGGCTTAATGCTTGGTTTAAAAATAGCTCCTCTCTTAGAAAATACTTTGGTGGTAGAAAAATTTATTGAACATCATCTTTTAACAATTCCTGCAGGAGAAAATGTTATTAGAATTTTACCACCCCTAATTATTAATCGTTGCAACCTAGAAGAATTCTATCACAAAGCAGATTCTGCTCTTAATGAAATTACTTTAATTAATAATGTGTAAAATATTTTGCATTTTAAATTATTGCTAACATAATTAGTGATGCAATAGTCCTATAATTTTTTTTAGTATAATTTTATCTGTTTTCATGAGATCAAAACCAAAAAACATAGAAGAAGAAAAAATAAAAAAAACCACCACTACTATAGAAGAAGATGATATAGAAGTAACCGAAGGTGGTCCTTCTATTGTTTCTGCGAACCGCAATAAAATTATGATGGGTGGTGCCGTTGCT
>RFXY01000072.1 GCA_009921385.1 Pseudomonadota bacterium | reverse complement strand
TATTAACAGTAATTTTATATAAAATATTAACACCAGAATATGTGATATTAAGCAAAACTGGTTATGAAAAAAATCAAATATTTTCAAGCAAAGCCAGCAAGGCTGAAAACACAATTATAGCAATGCATCATATAATTACAAAACAATGTAATGGTGCCCAGAGTTTTGTCTTGTGTGCCAAACCAGATTCACCAAAATCGCCAATGTATGCATATTCAAAAACACGTTGGGAGGTTAAGAATTCAAGAGGTGAAATTACTTTTTCGCCAAGCGGTAGCTTATATTTTTCGTCAGAAGATTATGAAATAAAACAATCAGCAATTCATGAGGCATTGAAAAGCCTTATCGAATCTGGTTCTTCTTTTTAGGCAAGCAATACCGCATTCTAGGGCGGTAATATTATCTCGATCTAATCACCCTCCCGCTTTACGGGAGGGTCGAAACTACAAAGTAGTTTCGGGGAGGGGTCAGAAAAGCACATCACAACATCGATTTTGCATAATGATTTTTTAACCCCCCACGAGCTAGCAAGCCAGCTTCTGCTCCCCCGTAAAGCGGGGGAGCGATTAGATCGAGAAAATATTAGCTTTTGGGAGGGTTCAAAAACCGCATCACAAACTCAAATTTCGTCGGCAAAAATTCGTTGATAAAACTCGGCAATGAGAGGCTTTTCATCGTCGATAATTTTGTTATAAAAACTAAACACAAAAGCCTGTTTTACCGAGCCAAAAATGGCAATATTTTTGCCCCAAGAAATTAAAGTTCGAAGTGAAATTAAAGTAGAAAGATCGCCATTTTTAAAGCTTTCTCGGGTGGTGTTGGCCATTTTTACCATCATTTTAATGGTGGCAACATCGATATTGCTTTGTTTGGTTTTTTTTTGTAGCACAGCAATTTCGTGCTCTGGGCTTAAATAATTCAGGCAAGCAACAATGTTCCAGCGATCCATTTGAGCTTGATTAATCAGGTTAGTGCCATGATAAATGCCCAAATCATCTCCCGCTCCCAAAGTGTTAGAAGTGGCAAAAAGACGAAAATTTGGGTGCGGAGTGATGATTTCGTTTTCTTCAAGCAACGAAAATTTACCTTCTTCTTCTAGTAATCGCTGAATAACAAAAGAAACATCGGTTTTGATGGCATCATATTCGTCTAAAACCAAAGCAAAACCATTTTTAAGGGCGAAAGGAATGATACCTTCTTGAAATTCGGTGATTTGTTTATTGTTTTTTAATTTAATAACATCTTTACCAACCAAATCAAGACGTGTGATTTGTGAATCAAAGTTGATTCTTAACAACGGCCAATTAAGCCGACTTGCCACTTGCTCGATGTGAGTAGATTTGCCAGTGCCGTGCATACCCTGCACCAAAACTCTTTGATTAAAAGCAAAACCTGCCAAAATTGCAGAAGTGGTGGTGGGGTCGAACAAGTAGTTACTATCTGCTTGCGGAACAAATTCAGAAGAATCAGACAAAGATTTTACTGCAAAATTAACAGTGCAACCAAAATTTTTTAAACAATCAACTGCCATGAGTTTTTTTCGAAAAAGTTTTTTCTTTTTTATTAGCAAAAGGATTATCGCTTTTGCGAATAACCAAGCGAATCGGAGTAAGTTTGAGATTAAAATATTCTCTTAACGAATTTACCAAATATTTTTGATAATTACCAACCACCGCTTTAATGTGATTAGTAAAAACAGCAATGGTGGGCGGATTAGATTTAATTTGAGTGGCATATTTTAACTTGGTGCTAATGCCTTTATGCAATTTAGGCTGATGATTTTTTACAGCATCTTGCAACCAAATGCAGAGTTTGCTAGTGTTGAGATAGGTTTGCCACTGATTAAATGTTTGCCAAGAAAGATCAAGCAATTTTGCCACATTATAACCGTTTTTAGCGGAGATTCCTAAAATTGGAGCACCATCAATTTCGGCAAAAATTTGTTGTAGTTGACTTCTTACCTGCCTGATGAACTGCTCTTTATCTATTTGCACTGTATCGATTTTGTTGATGGCAAAAATTAATGCCCTGCCCTCTCTTAGCACCTGCCCCGCCAAAGCAACATCTTGGTGATCAAGTAAAGTGTTGGCATCGATAAGCAAAATAACCACTTGCGAAAACCTGATGGCTCGATAACTATCAAGCACCGAAAGCTTTTCGAGATCTTGCGAAATGTTGGTTTTTTTTCTGATACCCGCGGTGTCGATAAATCGCACAGGATTGCCATTTATTTGCCAATCAACCGAGATAGAATCACGGGTGATGCCAGCTTCTGGGCCAGTAAGAAGCCTATTTTCTTGCAAAATATAGTTTAGCAAGCTAGATTTTCCGGCATTTGGCCTGCCAATAATGGCGATTTGTAATAAATTTTTTTGCTGTTCGTCTTGCAAAGCAGAAAAACTCTGTTCATAATCAGAAATAAGGGGAGAAAGAAAATAATAAAGCTGATCGAAACCCAATTTATGTTCGGCAGAAATCGCCACAGGTTTGCCAAAACCTAATTTATAAAATTCTTTATCAAAAACATAATCAGAAAAGTTTTCTGCCTTATTAACCAGCAATTGTGTGGGTTTGTTAAGTTTTCGTAGCCAGTTGGCAAACATCACATCGGTTGGCAAAATACCCACTTTGGCATCAACCAAAAAAAAACAAGCATCGGCACCAGAAATTGCCAGCCTGGTTTGCTCTAACATTCGTTCGGCTAATATTTCTGTTTTTAAATCTTGTTCTAGACCTGCGGTATCGATTACCACAAATTCTAAATCTGCAATGTTGCCGATATATTCTTTACGATCTCTTGTGGTGCCAGAAACACTACTGGTTATGGCAAAAGATTTACCAACTAATTTATTAAATAAAGTTGATTTTCCAACATTGGGCCGACCAACAATCGCAAGACGAAACATAAAAAATAAAACATACTTGCTTTTTTAAAAAAAACTCTAAAAAAGCAAGTAGATAAAAAGAAAATTAACGAGAATAAAACTCGGTAATTAAATGTGGTTCCATTTTAATGGCATAAGGCACTAAAGCAAATACAGGTTTTTCTTGTAATTTGATGGAAAAATTTTGCTTATCAAGCAACAAATAACTAGGAACATCGGTTCTTTGATTTTGAGTGCTTTCAATCACCAAAGCCAATTGTTGCGATTTGGCTTTTACCGACACAACATCACCAACTTTTAATCTGTAAGAAGCGATATTTACAACTTCACCATTAACTAAAACATGTTTATGACTAACAAATTGACGAGCAGCAAAAATAGTTGGCACAAAATTTGCTCTATACACCACGGCATCTAGCCTTGTTTCAAGCAAAGCAATAAAGTTTTCACTTGAATCGCCTTTCATTTTTTGAGCTAATTGGAAAGTATTAAAAAACTGTCTTTCTGAAACATTATAATAAAATTTTAATCTTTGTTTGGCTCTAAGCTGATTGCCATAATCACTAGATCTGCCTTTAGACGAGGCACCGTGCTGACCAGGGCGGTAGTTGCGTTTAATGAAAGAATCATTGGCATTGCCCCAAAGATTACCACCAAGTTTACGGCTAATTTTTTTCTTAGCAGAAAGTCGTTTTGTCATAGGTTGTAGAAAATTTTAACTAAGTTTTAAAATTAAAATTTAGTTATTTTAGTTATTGAAAAAAGCCAACAAAATGTTGGTAAAAAATAGATTTCGCACTTGATTTTTAAAGATGTTTTAAATTAAAATTACTTAACAACATTGCTTTAAAAAAATTTTATTTCTAAGAAAAAAATAAAAGAAACATTTTTTAGCATCATATTTTATGCCCATAGCAATTTCAAGTCAAGCACTTTTATCAATAAAAGTTATGCAACAGTCCCAAAATAAGTTTGATTTTTAAAATTCACCTAATTATGATTAATAACAATAATTTTTCTCAACATCTTGTTTTTTTATGACTCTTAAACCAGAACAGATCAACGAAATCAACAATCTCACTCAACAAAAAAATCAAACCATTAGGCCAGTTTCTGCAGAATTAGAAGAAATTTTATATCAACCTTTTTATGCTTTAGATCACGGTTTTGTAAGGGTTATCGACTACATGGGCAACGACACTTCGGTGGTGCAAGCAGCGAGGGTTTCTTATGGTTCTGGCACTAAAAAAACAAGTGCCGACATCGCTTTAATCAATTATTTGATGGCACATAAACACACCACTCCGTTTGAAATGTGCGAAATTAAATTACACATCAAATTGCCAATTTTTATCGCTCGACAATGGGTTCGGCACCGCACGGCAAGTATCAACGAATATTCTGCTCGTTATTCTATTTTAGAAGAAGAATTTTATATTCCAAAAACACAACATTTATCGGCACAATCGAGCATCAATCATCAAGGCAGAAATGCCGAAAACACTCTTAGCGAAAGCGAGCAACAAGAAGTTTTAAATATTCTTATTCAAGATAGTCAACATTGTTATCAAAACTATTTAAATCTCATTAATCAAGATGCCAACGGGCAACAACTAAACAAAGATAAGCAGGGTTTAGCTAGAGAATTAGCAAGAATGAATCTTACTTTAAATTGCTACACTCAATGGTATTGGAAAATAAATCTTCATAACCTACTGCATTTCTTAAAATTAAGAGCAGATAGCCATGCTCAATACGAAATAAGAGTATATGCAGAAATAATTTTAGATATTGTTAAAAAATGGGTTCCGCACTCTTATAATGCTTTTGTCAATTATCAACAAAATGCTAAAAGTTTTTCTCAAAATGCTTTAACAGTTTTACAAAAACTACTACATCAACAACCAGTTTCGCAAGAAAGTAGCGGTTTAAGCCAAAGAGAATGGCAAGAATTGGTTGATTTTTTTAAACTTAACTTATAAATTTATGTCTATCGGAACTGGCGAATTAATTTTGATTTTGGTAATTATCTTAGTACTGTTTGGAGCAGGAAAATTGCCACAAGTAATGCAAGATATTGGTAAAGGCATTAAAAATCTCAAAAAAGGTCTCAATGAAAATGAAGAAAATAATAAAAAAGAATAATAGTGAATAATAATCAACCTAAAAATAAAATTAATTTTCAAGCAATCAAAAAACTCACTAGACACAAAGAAAATAACGATCAAATTAGTATAGGCGATTTTGTTGTTTCTATGGGCGAAAGTGGCTTTGGCTTGCTGCTGTTGTTTTTTGCCTTAGGAATTATCATTCCAACTCCACCGCCCTTTCCTAGTATCATTTCTATACCTTTAGTAATTTTTGGTTATCAAATGTTAGTTGGTTATAAGCACCCTGTTTTGCCAAAAAGAATTGCTAATCATAAATTAAAAAGGCAAACCATCGCTTTGCTTGTCAAAAAATCGGTCACTATTATTTATTGGGTTGAAAAAATCTTAAAACCCAGATTATTGTTTATGTTTTCTGAATTTGGTGAAAAATTTACAGGTGGTTTTATTTTACTTTTTTCTAGTTTTATTTTGTTGCCAATTCCGCTTTCTAACTATGTGCCTGGCATCGGTATTTTATTGATTTCTTTTGGCATTTTGGCAAGAGATGGTCTGGTTATATTTCTTGGCATTATTGTTGGTTTTGTTGGTGTGTTAATTTCTATCTATGCTTCGATGTATATTATTTATAAAATACTGCCTTGGCTTGTTGATTTATATCATAAACTGATATAATACCATTTCC
>RFXY01000071.1 GCA_009921385.1 Pseudomonadota bacterium | reverse complement strand
AATATAATAGTCTCGTTGCGATAGCACGACTGAATATAATAGTGTCGTTGCGATAGCACGACTAAATATAATAGTCTCGTTGCGATAGCACGACTTAAATATAATATTTCGTTATAATGTGCTATTTATTTGTGGAAATGGTATATCTGTAAAAATAATTTTTGCTAAACGATTGGCTTCGTTGAGGGGTTGGTAGTGATATTTGGTGAGAACTGTTTGAGTGGGGCAGAGGATTTTGGCAAAATTTTGCTGTTCTAGCTGTTGATGAAAAAGACGATGTTTGGTTTTGGTAATTTGAGAATGGCTAAAAATATAAACAGGTTTGCCTGTAGAAAGACTTTCAGAAATCATCGACACAGAATCGCCAGTGATTGCCAAAAAATCAGCCTTTGCTAAGGTTTGCAAATAATAATTACTACCGCTTTTTTGCCAGTTGATAAAAATAATTTTCGTTTGTTGTTGCAAAAAATTATTGATAGCAAAATCGGTTCTTTTGCTGTTTAAAACCAGTAAATTAGCCTGCATTTCGTTGGCGATTTTTACCATTTGTTGGTATAGTGTGGTAAAAATTTCTAGCGAAAAATTATGCTGTTTGGCAAAAGATCCGCCAACTAAAAAAGCGATAGTTGGCTTTTGTTGCTCGATTTGATTAAGAAAATTTTTATCAAAACTCAGGTTGTTGATTTTTTTTGTATCAAAATTAGCAAGCCCACCTAAACTTAATAAAACATTTTTTTCTGTGTGTTTTGGGTTGTCGTGGCTAGGTAGAATGACCCAATCAAATAAAGCAAATGGCAGTTGCGGATTCATTATTTGAATGAGTTTGGGAGTGGGCAAGCATTGTTTTTTGGCTTGCTTTTGCAAATATAAGGCAAAAATTGCCGATCTTCTGCCGGCGGTGATGATGTGCGATGGAAAATAGCTAAATTGTTGAAAAATATTTTTATTTTTTAAAAAATGCAAGCAAAAATCAATTCCCAAAGTAAAGTTTGGCATATTGGCTAGCCAATTATATTGTAGATAAATTTTTTCTTGACTTAAACCGCTATGATTTGCCAAGGCAAGTGCCTGACTGGCTGTGCCTGGCCGGTGATCGAGCAGTAGCCAAATATCTTTTTTATGTGGCATATTTTTTTTGCAATTCTAAAGCAACATTTTTTGAAACAAAATCGCTGGTTTTGCCACCGAGTCTGGCAACTTCTTTCACGAAACGAGAGGCGGTAAAATGATGTTGCTTAGATGCTGGCAAAAAAATTGTTTGAATGTTGGCATTGAGGGTAGAATTCATACCAAACATTTGAAATTCGTATTCGAAATCAGAAACCGCTCTCAAGCCCCTCACAATGGCGATTGAGTTGTTTTGTTCGGCAAAATCAACCAATAAACCGCTAAAAGAAGTAGTAAAAACTGTTTTTTCTAGGTGGTGAGCAGTGATTTCTTGTTGAATTAATTTTATTCTTTCTTCTGCTGAAAATAAAGAATTTTTGACATTGTCATAAGCAACGGCAACGATTAGTTTATCAAATAGTGCATTGGCTCTTTTGATAATGTCAAGGTGTCCAAAAGTGATGGGATCGAAACTTCCTGGATAAATTGCGATTTTGTTGGTCATAATTTTTTAAGAGTTGGTTTAACTTCAAGAATTGGGGCGATATTTTTGATGATTTTACCAGCAATTGGTGCTGCCACCATGCCGGCGGTGTTGAAAATGTTGTTTGGTCGGTCAAATAAAATATAAACCAAATATTGTGGCTTGCTTATCGGAAATATGCCAACAAAAGAAGCTAGAGTTTGTCTTTCGTTATAACTGCCGTTTTCTGCCCTATCGGCTGTGCCAGTTTTGCCACCAACTTCGTAGCCTTCGACATTAGCGAATTTGCCGGTGCCGTTTTCGACTACATTTCTTAACATTTTTTTGATGTTTTCGCCAGTTTCTGGGCTAATGACTTTTTCGTTAGTTAATTTATATTGATTTTTAATAAAAGTGGGCGAAAGTAAAAAACCGCCATTAACCATTGCCGAAGCGGCCATGGCAAAATGTAGCGGGGTGGCTGCCAAACCATGACCGTAAGCGATGGTAAAAAGATTGATTTCTCGCCAGTTTTTCGGGTAAAGAGGCCTGCCTAAGCCCGGAAAGTCGGCAGTGATTTTTTGTAAAAAACCTAATTTTGTTAAAAATTCTTGTTGAGCTTTGACTCCAAATTTTTCGGCAATTTTGATGGTGCCGATATTAGAAGAATAAGCAAATATTTGTTGCACATCTAAAATTTCTTGATGAAAATCGTGATCTTTGATAGTGAATCTGCCATATTTTATTGGTTCTTTTACAGAAAAAGTGGTGTTTAAATTGATTAGTTTTTTTTCTAAAGCCAAGGCATTGGTAAAAAGCTTCATAACCGAGCCGAGCTCGTAAACACCGTTGGTTATCATATTAAATCGTTGCTCTGAATTGGCCTCGCTTTGCAAGTTTGGATCAAAAGATGGCAACGAAGAGAGGGCTAAAATTTCGCCAGTGTTGACATTGAGAATTAATCCACCCACATTTTTGGCTTTAAATTGTTGTTTGGCTTTGGTAAGTTCGTCGTGTAAAATATCTTGCACTCTGATATCAAGAGAAAGGTAGACTGGTTGATTGTTGAGTAGTTGCTTGTTGTATTGCATTTCGATGCCAGAAAGGCCTTTGCGATCAGAATCGGTATAGCCTACATAATGGCTTACAATTGATTTTTGCGGATAAATTCTGATTAAATCTTCTTCAAAAATTAAGCCAGCAATTTCTAGCTTTTTTACTTGTTCGACTTGCGACGGAGTGAGGTTTCGTTTGATTAAAATTTGTTGTTTATTTTTTTTATTATCAACAATTTTTCGTAGCAATTCTTTTTCTGAAATTTCGTTAAAAATTATTGGCAAAGTTTTGGCAACAAAATTGGGATTTCTGATTAAATTCGAGCTAAGATAAAGAGATTTTGTTTTTAAATCGGTGGCAACTAAAATGCCGTTTTTATCGTAGATATCGGCTCTAGAGTTGAGTTTGTTATTATTGTAAAGGGTGTTGATTTTTTTATCGTGGCTACCAAAACCTAATGCGACCATTTTGATAATGATAAACACAAATATTAAAATGATCGCAATAAAAACAAAGCCAAGACGAAAATAAGGAATTTGGCTGTGATTCATTAGGTTAGCTTCAATTCTGCAACTAGATTTTTAACGGCTGTAACGGATTTGTTAAACTCTTGTTGTTCGCTTTCGTTTAATGGTAATTCGATAATTTTTTCAACTCCGTTTTTACCGATTTTTGCTAAAACCCCGATATATAAATTATGCACTCCATATTGACCAGAAAGATAGGCAGCTACTGGCAATATGTGGTTTTTATCAAATAAATAACTTTCTGCCATAGCGATTGCCGAAGAAGCTGGTGCATAAAAAGCCGAACCAGTGCCAAGAAGTTTCACGATTTCTGCCCCGCCATCTCTGGTTCGTTGAATGATTTGAGCTATTTTTTCTGCAGTGATGAGATTGGCTTTAATCATATCTGACAAAGGAACTCCAGAAACTGTTGAGTAGCGAATTAAAGGAACCATAGTGTCGCCATGGCCACCAAAAACACAAGTTTGAATATTTTTTACCGAAACGTTAAGTTCTTGAGCCAAAAACAGCGACATTCTGGCAGAATCTAAAACCCCAGCCATGCCAACAACTTTATTGGTGGGTAGGCCAGAAGTTTTTTGCAAGGCATAAACCATAGCATCTAGCGGATTGGTGATGACGATAACAAAAGCTTGTGGGCAATATTTAGCAATATTTTCGCCAACGGTTTTGATGATGGCGGTGTTGGTGTTTAAGAGATCGTCTCTGCTCATGCCGGGTTTTCTGGCTATGCCTGCAGTTACAATTACTACATCGGAATTGCTAATTAAAGAATAATCGTTGCTACCAATAATTGAGCCATCGCAACCCTCGACCACACCAGATTGCACCAGGTCAAGAGCTTTGCCAGAGGCGACTCCAGCATTAACATCTATCAAAATAATATCACCAAGATTTTTCAGAAAAGCAAGATGAGCTAGGGTTCCGCCAATATTGCCAGCACCAATGAGGGCGATTTTATTTTTTTTTATCATATTTTATGTTAAATTTTTGTTGAAAGGAAGAAAAGAAATAATTTGTTGAAAAACTTGTTGTGGGCTTTGCTCGCCGTTGATAATTTTAATGGATGAATTTTGTTTTGCTAGATCTAAAAAGCCATTTCGAGTTTTTTGCCAAAAATCTAGAGGCATTTGATCGTAATGATTTTGTTGATTTTGGCGATTTTTTATTCTATTTAAAGCAATTTCTGGAGAAATATCGATAAGAAAAGTGATATGAGGCTTGATGCTAACGAACTGATCGCAGAAAAAATCAATTATTTTACTATCGATACCCATGGCAAAGCCTTGATAAACATAGCTTGAATGAATGAATCTGTCAGAAATAATGTTGATATTTTGTTGTAGATTTGGTTTGATGATTTTTTTTATATGTTCAAATCTGCTGGCAAAATTTAGTAATAGTTGAGTTTCTTTTTGTAGAGGCTCTGAGCGATTTTTAAGCAGAATTTCTCTGATTTCGTTGCCAACATCTGAGCCACCTGGTTCTTTGGTGAGAAGGCAGGGCATGTTGTTTTGCAAAAAGAAATTATATAAGTTGTTTGCCTGTGTTGATTTGCCACAGGCATCGATACCTTCAAGACTGATAAAAATTGCATTACTAGACATTTTCTGCTAATTGTTGTGATTTTTCTTCGATTTGTTTAGTGAGAGTTTGAATAAAATCTTTTTTGCTTAAACCACTAGGTATTGCTGGTAAAAAATTTATAGAGATGGTTCCGGGTTTTTGTTGAAAAAGTTTTTTTGGCCAAAAAAGCCCCGAATTAAGTGCTACCGGCACCACAGAAACATTGCAATTTTGATAAAGAGAAATAATGCCTGATTGATACGGATATTGTTGAGTACTACCAGAAACTGGAACCCTAGTTCCTTGTGGAAAAATCACGATAGACTGTTGTTTTTGAAGATATGATTTAGCTTGTTGCAAAACATATTTTAAAGAATTGATACCGCCCTTGCGATTTACTTTTATGCCACTCATAACATTTAAAAACCAGCCATAAAATGGTATTTTTAGCAATTCGGTTTTATAGACATAAACTGGGCGATGAATAATAAGGTGCATAATTATTGTTTCCCACATCGATTGGTGTTTGCAAGCAAAAATGCAAGGAGAATTTGGTATGTTATGTTGATTGATTATTTGATATTTGATGCCACAGATAATTTTAAGAGAAAAAACTATTGTTTTTGTCCAAATTTTGGCACCATAATCGGCTAGTTTACTGCTTTTTAAAAGAAAAGAGGGAATTAAAAATATGACAGGAATAAAAAAGCTAGATAAACAGAAAAGTATGTGGAATAAGCAACATCTAAAAAAATGAGTGATGAACTTGGGCATATTTTTTTGGTGTTTAGTAGATAAAAAATATGGTGCCGAATGTCGGATTTGAACTGACGACCTACTGTTTACAAGACAGTTGCTCTACCACTGAGCTAATTCGGCCACAACCTAAAAAAACATAATGGTTTTAATATTATGTTTTTTTAGGATGCTAAAAATTATTAGTTTTTAGCTGGAGTTTCAACTGAATTCATAGTTTCAGCTTTTTCAGCTTTTT
>RFXY01000008.1 GCA_009921385.1 Pseudomonadota bacterium | reverse complement strand
AAAAATGTGCTACGGGGCATCGCTGGTGCAAATTTATTCGGCCTTTGTTTATGAAGGCTTTGGCTTGGTTGAAAAAATCAAAGCCGAGCTAAGTGATAAAATAAAGCAACAAGGCTTCAGCAACATCAGCCAAATTATTGGCATTAAAAGGATGAATTAACATATTATTTATGCCCAAAACAAGAATTGAAAATCTTCATGAAAAGATAAAATCATTAATCATTGATCTTAAAGAATCAATAGAATTGTTTAGGCCAATTTTTAAGAATAATTTATCAGAAGCACAAGAAAAAAAAAGAATAGAATTAGCTGGTTGCATACATGGCCTATTTTTATCTTCACAATCAGCTGAACAATTGGAATTATTAAAACTAGAAACAAAAAAACAGCCGTTTTTATTAGATTTTATATTTCGCACAACCAAAACAAAATTTCAAAAAGAACTATATTTTTTACTCAAAGATGAGTTAAAATATTGCAAAATTGAAATGGAACAATTTTTATACAACGAAAATGATTCACCTGCATACGGACCAATAGATATCGTTATCACCTTGCCAGACGGCGAAAAGATAGCAGTAGAATGCGATGGAGAATCTCATGACACAAAAGATAGCACAGCAAGAGACATCGCCATTGCAAAACTCACACAAACAACCAAAGAACAAGTAAATTATTATGTGATTACACACAAAACAAGTGATAATCCTCAAGAATTAATAAAAGAAACACTAGCAAAACTTAAAGAAAGAGAAAAAGCAATAATAGACAAAAACAGACAACAACGAGCAGAAATCGAACAAAAAAAACCTGCACCAATCGAAATAAAAAAAGGTGTCGAGGCAGAAGAACAAGAGTTCGCAAGTGTTGCAACAGAACCCTCAAAACCGCAGAGCCCAAAAAAATCACAACAAGGAAAAAAAGGAGAGAAAAGAAAGAAAGGGACACCACCCAAACAAGACGACGAAGATTTTTATGCAGTATTAGAAGAATCTCGAAAATTAGAAACAAAATCAGAATTTAGTGAATTATCACAAATTATTTCAGAAGCGATACAGAAATCTTTAAAATTAAATCCCGAACTATTAGAGCAACACAAAGCTGAAATCATATTAAAAGCCATATTCAATGCAAAAACAAATTTACAAACAAGCAAAACACAACCAAAGAAAGACATTTTATTTGGCAATGTCGATCAATTAATTTTTGATTTATATTGCTCTGTTGACACGAGCAATATAGAGACAATAACAAAGTATTTGATAAAAGAATACCCACTTCATCAAATATCAAATATTTTAGAATTTTTAATGCAAGAATATGAAGAAGTAAAAACATCGCAAAAAAATAAAGCATATGAAGAAAAATTACAAGAAATTCTTGTTATGTTTTTACAAGAAAAAAAATTAATCAACACTTATTTTTTTACAAGTGCAATACATATCTGTTCTAAAAAAGGCTGGTTAGAGATTCTTAAAAAAGTTATTGATAAAAACGAAATAGATATGCTAGATGAGGCAAACGGTTCGTCTGCTTTGCATTATGCATGCAGTGAAAACAATGCAGATATCGTTGAACAACTTTTGCAAAAAAATACTTCTTCTATTTATATAAAAGATAAAGATGGTTTCTTTCCACTCACTTATGCTGTAGTCAAAAAAGATCCAGATATTTTTACAAAAATAATCAAAAACTTACCTCCTCAAAGCAATAAAAAAAACATCGCAATGCTACAACAGGCATTTTTTTATGCTAGTCAAGAAAATGATATTTTTTATGCTAAACAAATTCTTGATTTTTGCGATAGAAGATCAATAGCTAAAGAAACAATTATTAATTATCCACATCGTTATAAAGAAGAAATTTTTGCTGGAAAACAAGATTTTGCAATTATTAGAGCGATTACAAATGAAAACAAACCAATTCTTGATCTCATTCTGCAAAATTACCATCCAAAATCAGAAGAATTAAATCAAGTTATCGCAAATATCGCTGATACTTTAGGAAAAGATAAAAATTATCAAGTTCCAGAAATTATTATAGACACAATAAAAAAGCTATTAACAAAGCAATCGCAAGATAAAATAATTTTTCCGTTACAAGAGGTGGGTATTGATACCGGGTTATCGAGATATATTGCTAATGGCGAAACAAACTCTTCTTCTCTGCTATTTGATACATTATTAAAACATAGCAGTATAGAGATAAAACAATTACTTGCTTATTTAACGAATGCCTCAGCTACAAAAGAAGAAATGAAGCTAAAAATGGAAACATCCGAAATAGAATTAATACAAAAAAAAATGAAAACTCTGTTAGAATGTATTTTTCAACAACCAAGGTGCATTATAGGAACAATAGACGAAGAATCAATAAAATTTTTACTGCATGTAATAGAAAATAAAGATCGATTTAATATAAAAGAAGGTGCAAAAAATAATTTATTAGAATCTATTACAAAATATAAGCAAAAATTATCACCAAATACTCAGACAGAGCAATCTCAAGTTCTGCAATTGCAAGGTAAAAAGTCAAAGCAAAAATAAAATTTAACAATTTCGCAAAATATATTAATCTTTTTTCACAAATTTCATATCGCTAGAAGAAAGATAGCAAGAAGCATTTGAATTAGCGAATTTTTTATTGTTAATTATTGATTTTTCGTTATCAACATAATGCATTTGCACAGTAGAAATTTTACTTTCTTTGAGATGAGTGTTTTTTATGCTATAAACTGGCATAATCCATTTTTCATTAAGATTAAATTGCATACTGCTCGCTTCTCTTAAATCGAGCCTCACTGGTTCAGAAATATGGTCGGAGAATAAAGAGAATCTTCGTTGCGAAGAGAATTTTAGATTACCAAACAAATTTTTAGCATTGTTAGCATTAATCACAACTTCGGCCTCTCTTAAATCGGGGCGGTTGATTTTAAAAGCTTTAAAAGCCTGAAATACTTCGGGCGGAAACACACTAATATTGTTTGGGCCAAAATTAAATAAAGTGAAATATCCTTGCGAATATTTCGAAGTAAGCAAATAAGAATTAAGATTAAAATCGGATTCACTAGCAAAAATAATGTTGGTGAGATCGACTTCTTTGTAGTATCGTAAATCAATTGCAATAAATTTAGCATTAAACGGTGCAGAATTGATTGCTTTTATAATTTCTGCTATCACACTTGGTTTATCTAGTGGCAAAATCGCATCGAGTTTAATTCTTTTTCTGATAGCAATTTCTTTTTTACTAAGAGGTAAAAACAGGTTTTTTCTTTCGTTAATCAAAGAAGATTCGGAGCAATTAATTTGCGGAGCGGTCTTTAACTTTTGCCAAGTAGAACAAGAGGTTAATAATAATGCAAGAAAAACAATATTAAAAATTGTCTTGATTGTTGTTTTTATAAAAAATATCATAAGAAATCTGTTTTGGTTAAATCAATTTTGCCGTCAACACAATCTAATGATAGAACCATTTTTTTTGTTAATCAAATATTTTTCATCAAAAAAATGAATATTTTTCGCACCAAATCAATACAATCAATTCTAAACGAAACCAAAACCACCACCCTACAAAAAACCCTCACCGCTTTTGATTTAATTATTATAGGCATTAGTTGCACTATCGGCACAGGCATTTTTGTGATAACCGGCACCGCCTCTGCCAACATTGCAGGCCCGGCTCTTGCTATTTCTTATGCTCTTTCCGCCATAGTTTGCTTGTTTGTTGCCCTTGCCTATGCTGAGCTTGCTTCGGCAATTCCCATTTCTGGCAGTGCCTACAACTACACCTATGCCACAGCTGGCGAAGGTGTGGCTTGGCTTGTTGGTTGGAGCTTAATTTTAGAATACGGCATTGGTGCATCCACGGTTGCCAACGGTTGGAGTGGTTATTTAACGGGCATTTTAGAATCAGTAAATATTATCATTCCAACACAATTTTGCACTGCCACTTTTGATGGTAGTGGCAATGGCATAATTAACTTACCGGCGGTTTTCATTGTGTTGTTTTTAAGTTTTTTACTTTATCAAGGCACTAAAAATGGCATTCGATTCAGCGGAATATTGGTGCTAATCAAATTGGCGGTAATTGCCATCTTTCTGATAATTTCTGTCAAAATGATTAAAACAGAAAATTTTAGCAATTTTATGCCTTTTGGCTGGCAAGGAGTGCTCTCGGCAACCGCGGTTGTTTTTTATGCCTACATTGGCTTTGATGCTGTGGCAACCACGGCCGAAGAGTGCAAAAATCCTAAAAAAGATTTACCACTTGGCATCATCGGATCTCTATTGGTTTGTGCTGTGCTTTATGGCTTGGTAACTTTGGCTCTTAACGGCATCTCACATTACACAACACTTGATAATGCCGAGCCACTCGCAAGGGCATTAAGAGAAAACGGTAACAACTTTGGTTCTATTTTAGTGGCTATCGGAGCAGTTGCCGGCATCACTTCTGTTTTGCTGATTTTACTTTACGGGCAATCTCGAATATTTTTCGCTATGTCTCGCGATGGTTTGTTGCCAAAAAAACTGCAAAAAATTCATCCAAAAAAACAAACTCCACATATCAGCATCATTATTACCACCTGCATAGTGGCGATTTTATCCGGAATGTTTCCGCTAAAAATTTTAGCCGAAATGACCAGTTTAGGCACTTTATTTAGCTTTATTATGGTAACCACCTCAACTTTAATGCTACGATATACTCAGCCTCAAATGCCTAGGGGTTTTGTTTGCCCAAATATTATATTGGTATCTTTTATCGCCATTTCTTCTTGTTGTTTTTTATTGGCAGAACTGCTTATAGAAAATTGGCAATACTTTGTTTTATGGAATATTCTTGGCATTTTAATTTATGTTTTTTACGGCTATCGCCACAGCATTATCAACAATGTTTCTGCAAATGAAAAATCATAAAAAAAATGACTCTTCTGCGTATCAATTCTCAAAAAATTGCCGTCAAACAACCGCTGTGCCTAACCATTGGCAATTTTGATGGGGTGCATTTTGGTCATAGACAAATTATTTCGCAGTTAAAAGAAACTGCGAAACAGCATAATTTAGCCACCGGTCTGCTCACTTTTTTGCCACATCCAGCCTTGTTTTTTAAGCAAAAAGAAAATTTTTTATTACAAACTTTCAAACAAAAAATCGCCACTTTACAGCAATTTAATTTGGATTATCTCATTATTTTACCTTTTAATCATTATTTTGCCAATTTATCTCATCATCAATTTATCGAACAAATTTTATTGCAATATTGCCAAACCAAAATTATGGTGGTTGGCTACGATTTTACTTTTGGCAAAAATCGCTTAGGCAACATTGAAAGCTTGAAGCAACACAACATTTTGGTGCAAAAAATTGCATGCCAAACACAGCAAGAAGAGCTTTGCTCTTCTACTTTGGTGCGAAAATTTATCGCCGAAGGAAAAGTAAAAAATGCTCAGCAAATTTTAACCAAAAATTTCAGCATTACAGGCAAAGTATTGCACGGGCAAAAACTTGCCAGAAAACTTGGGTTTCCGACCATAAATATCAAGCCAAACATCAACATTATTTTACCAAAATTCGGAGTTTACCAAACTCAAACCACTTTTATTTTTAATCAACAAAAAATAACTCGGCCATCTATCACAAATTTTGGCATCAAACCAACAATTAACCATAATCAAGAGCCTATTTTTGAAACTCATTTACTCAATTGGCAAAACGACATTTATGGCAAAAAAGTTGAAATTGAATTTATTGATTTTCTTCGACCAGAACAAAAATTTTCTTCTCTTTTAGAACTACACGAACAAATAAAAAAAGATTTAATGCAATTTAAATTCCCTACACTAAATGAAGGGATAGCGACGGAGTAGTTTTGGCAAGCAGTGCTCGGATATTCCCCTTCTACAGAAGGGGTGGATTTTTTTGCGATAGCAAAAAAAGACCAAGGTAGTGTCGGCAACACACGGTAAGATCTCCCCCTTCGAAGTGGCATTTTTCCGTGTCTCCCAACACTACCCCGGCCGTTTCACGGCCACCCCTTCCACAGGAAGGGGAATTCAAGATCGAGAACTGCTTGTCGACACCACCCGCACCACTTCGCGGGCAACCCTTCCACAGGAGAAGAGGAGTTTAAATTTCAAACTTGCTTTCTTGCCAATATTGTTTGCTCGACATTTCTTGTAATCTCGAGACCGTTCTGGCAAAATATTGTGGCGGATTGGCTATTTTACAAAGATTTTCTGGTTGAGTTTTGGCAAGCACAATTAGAGCGATTTTATTTTCGTAGGCCTCATCTATAAACAAAGAAAATCTTCTTAACACATTAACATCTTCTTCATAAAAATAGGGAACGGTTTTAAGAAAAATCAAATTAAAATTAGCACAAATCGCGCGGTAATCGTCGGCAGAAAAATTTTGGCAACATAACTGCTTAAAACTAAACAAAACCAGGTCGCCATAAGATTTTTTAACCGCAATATTTCTTTGCCACACAGTGATGTTTTTTACTTGACAAATTTTTTGATTACTAACTTCTGCAAATATTTGCTGAAATTTCAGGCGATTTTTGGCATTGGCGATTAAATAATGTTTTTTTAAACCAAGTTTTAATTTTCGATAATCAACACTAGAAAAAAGATGATAACAAAAGCAATTTGGCAAAAAAATATTCTGCACAAAATCAAGATATAACTGCCTTTGCAAGCCATTTTGATATAATTCTAACGGATGAAAATTAGAAGTGATAATCGCCACAATATTGTTGGCAAAAAAATAATTAAAAATTTTACTTAACAACATAGCATCGACAATATCAACCACTTGAAATTCATCAAAACAAATAATTTTACTATCGCCAACAATGTTTTGTAAGGCTAAATCAATTTCTTTTTGCTGGTTATTTTGATGATTTTTGCTTCTAATTCGATGCAAATTGCTGTGTATTTTCTGCATAAAAGCATGAAAATGATGATATTGTTTTGGCAAAACAAGTTGTTGATAAAATTTTTTCATCACCGTTGTTTTGCCACAACCAGGGCCTCCGTAAATATAAAAACTCTTCTGTTTTTTTGGCTTTTTTTGCAACCATGCCAGCACTTTATGCAACCAAGATTGCTTAACATTTATTTTATGAGTTAGTTCTATTAAATTTTGCCACAAAAGCAATTGTTGCTCATCGAAATTCATAGTGCAAAAAAGGGGAAACAAGAAAATTTATAAACAGCTGAAAAATAAAATTTTTGGCAATTTTGGGAAATTTTGGTGCCTCTGGTCAGACTCGAACTGACACATCTGCAATTAGATAATAGATTTTGAGTCTATCGCGTCTACCAATTCCACCACAGAGGCATAACATTATTGTAGATTTTTAAAAAAATAAAATCAATAGCTATTTTATAAAATTGTTATATTTTGCTTAAACACAGATTTTGCAATAAACATTGTTGACAATTTGGTTTAACCGCCTTGCAAACATATCGCCCGTGCAAAACCAGCCAATGATGAGCAAAAAGATGCCATTTTTTATCAATAACTTTTGGCAATTTTTCTTCTGTTTGTTTCACGGTTTTGGTTTGCACCAAGCCAAGCCTATTGCTTACTCGAAAAACATGGGTGTCAACGGCAATAGTTGGCTGTGAAAACAAAGAATTAAGCAAAACTTTGGCACTTTTACTGCCAATACCAGGCAACAAAACTAAATCTTGATAGTTGTTTGGCAATTGCCCTTGATGCTTGGCAATTAAGACAGAGCACAAAGCCATAATGTTTTTAGCTTTGTTGTTAAACAAGCCAATGCTGGCGATATGTTTTTTTAAATTTTCCAAACCCAAAGCAAGCATTTTATGGGCATCATCTGCTATGGCAAACAATTGTTTGGTGGCTTTATTAACACCAACATCGGTGCTTTGAGCCGAAAGCAACACAGCAACAGCTAATGTGAAGTGATTGTGATAGTTTAGTTCAATTTTTGGAGTTGGGTTTTGAGCTTGCAAAGTGGCAAAAATTGCATCGATTCTCTTTTTTTTGTGCATAATGGCACTGTTCTTGCAAAAACAAGGGATTTTAGCCCCTTGTTTTCGATATTAATTACAAATTGTTAGCATTATTAGCAAGATATTCAGCAACACCGCTAGCATCGGCTTTCATACCTTTTTTACCTTTACTCCAACCAGCTGGGCAAACTTCGCCGTGCTCTTGGAAAAATTTTAGAGCATCAATCATTCTAAGAGTTTCATCAACATTTCGACCCAACGGCAAATCGTTAACAAGCTGATGCCTTACCACTCCTTGCTGATCGATTAAAAATGTGCCTCTTAATGCAACTGCATCGCCTGTGAGAACATCGTAGTCTCTAGCGATTTTTTTGGTTAGATCAGAAACCAAAGGATACTGAATATTGCCGATGCCACCTTTGGCAACTTCGGTGTTTTTCCAAGCTAAGTGAGTATATTTTGAATCAACAGAAACACCAATAATTTCGGCACCTCTATCTTTAAAATCTTTTATTCTGTTAGCAAAAGCAATAATTTCTGATGGGCAAACAAAAGTAAAATCAAGAGGATAGAAAAATAAAATACCAATTCTGCCCTTAATATGGGTGTGTAAATTAAATGTTTCGTTTATTTCGTTGTTTGGCATTACCGCAGAAGCAGTAAAATCGGGAGCCATTTTACCTACAAGTACTGACATATTTTAAAGAATTAAATTAATAGATTGCCTTGGCAATATCAATTATAAGCACCTGTAAAATAAACTGCAACAGAATTTTAAAATTCTTGTAAATAAGAGAGATTCGCTCCAACCAACACAGCTCTTTGGCTATTTTCGGTAATTTGAGCTCGGCTTACATCAAGGGCGATATTGTTGTCAAATTTATAGCCAATTGAAAATTGAAGTTGCCTGTCGGTTTTGTTGTTATGAATTTGTTTGTTATTGATGTTTCTTAACACATAAGAACCACTAGCATTCCAGCTACTATATTGCCCAATAACGGCGGTGGTTAAATAAGCACTGTTGCGATTCTTAATGCCCGAACTATTTTTAACATAAACCGCTTCTGCAAATGGAATGAGCGAGGTTTTTTTGCCTAGCTTGTGTTTATATTCAGAGCTTACAGCTATCGCTTGCTCTCTATCGCGATAAAGATTATTAACAAAAGAGTTTTTAACCTCTAAACTACGATAACCAAAATAATAAAACCAATTTTTAAGAGCCAATAAATTATCCCCCTCCAAACTCACAGAATAAGAAGAAAAAGATTTCGTGCCACCGGCAAGCCCTCTTGATTTGCCATCAATACCTCTTTTATCGATAGCACTATCGCTTAAATTGGTGTTGTCGTTGAAAAAAGAACTAACACTTAACTGAGCATTTTCTAGCAAAGCCACTACATTTATCCCCATTTTTTCTCTTAAATTATAATCTTCTGTAAATTGCGAAGTAAAAACTCCGATTCTTTTTTCTTTACGATGAGCTGTGCCAAAGGTTGGGTCGAATTTACCTAAAGAAAGCCTCATATCTTCGTTTTCGTATTGTATTTTGATTTCTTCTACCAACAAGCCATTATCTTTGAGGGAAACTTTTCTGTCGTTGCTTAAAAAAGTGCGGTATCTTTCTGGATTTTTAGCATCTCGAGTGGTTAGAGTGCTATTTGGCTGAAAGCGAAGCTGATTTTTTATTGACCAATTATCGGTAATATTAAAACTAATATGTGGCTCGACATATAAAAAACCATTAGATTTTCTAGCATAATTTTCATCAGAATTAATGATTCTATCTGTTTGCACTTGATAAAATATCTTGCCCGAAACAATTGGTAAATCTTGCGACTTAGCAAAAGCAAAACAAGGAAGTGCCCAGAATAATAAAGAAAATAATAAAGAAAGTAATATTTTTTTCATAAAAAATTTAATGATGATTGTTTCTTAAGCATATAGCAACTCTGGTGCCCACCCCTTCTTGGCTTTTAATAGAAATTTTGCCACCAAGCAAACTAATAAAATGCTTAGTGATATAAATGCCAATACCAGTGCCCGACACAAAAATGGCATTACTGGCTCGAAAAAATTTATTACCAACATTTTTTAGATCCGATTCAGGAATGCCTATTCCACTATCTATTATGCTTATCAATATTGAGTTAGCAAGAACTTTTGTGATTAATTTAATAGAAGAATTTGGTTGAGAATATTTTATGGCATTAACCATAATATTGCTAATAATATGATCTAACAATTTTGGATCAGAGCGATATTGACAAGGCAGTTTATTGATACTGTGCAAAATGGTGATATTTTTTTGTTGAGCAAAATTAATGTTTTTATCAATAATTTCTAGCATCATTTTTTGCAAATCAAAATCAATAATTTCTAACTTAATTTGCCCTTTGTTATTTTCTATTTTGGCTAAATTTAAAGTGCTAGTAATTAAACTATTCATTCTCTGAATGCCAGAGCGAATTTTGTTGCAATAAGTAGCGATAAAACTAACATTATCAACAACATTTAACTTTCTAACAATCAACTCTCTAGCACTATCAATTATTTGCAAAGGGGTTTTAAACTCGTGCGACACCAGGGCAATGAATTCGTTTTGAATTTTTCTCATCTCTTTTTCATAATTAAGAGAATTTTCTAGTTTGCTTTTTGTATCTAGCAAATAAATATTAGAAATGATAATTTTTTTAGTCGAATAAAAGCGATCTAAGGCAATAGAAAACTGCCCTGCAACGATTTCGAGAAACTCTATTTCTTCGTTTAACCAATGTCTTTGCAATGTTTGATGAACACAAATACAACCAACCACGACACCATTAAAAATGACATTTACTACAATTTCAGAACTTATTTGATATTCTTCAAAAAACTCTGTAAAAGGAGAAAAATTGGCATCTTCCCAAACATTGGTAATGGAAAAAACAAAAGATTTTTTAGCATCTTTTAAGCCAAATTTATGATAAAATTTGTGCTGGAATTCAACAAAATCAATAATTGTTTTCACACTTTTTTGATAATCACCTTTACGATAAATTGTTGTTATATCGGGCAAACAAGTTTCGACAAAAAAGTTTTGTTTACCATATTCGTAATCATATATCACACAACGATCGCACTTGAGATGATTAAGCAAAATTAAAGCTAATTTTTGTGATAATTTTTGAATTGGCAAATCAGTTATTATTAGATTCGAAATTTCTCGCAACAATTTTTCTGTGCGTAAAGTTCTTTCTAGATTTCGTAATATTTGTAGATTTGCCTTTGGATGAGTTTTGATATCGGTATTGCTAATTAAAATTTTATTGTATAAAAAAATATGATAATTATCAAAAACCACATTGTCATAGGTAATGCTAGGGAAATAATGAATATGTATTTTTTTTTTATGATAGCGATTATAATTTGGCAGATGCAAACTCGCTTCGCATTCTTTTCTATTTTGAATCGAACGCAATAATTTTGAATATTCCATTCTATCTTCGGGAAAATCATCAAAATCTATGTTGTCATAAAAAAAATCATAACTTTTGTTTACAACACTTTTACTTGACACCTTAAAAGTATTGCAAAATTTTTGATTAGCAGATATTATCGCTAACAAATTAGGCATTTTATCGTTAGAACGGCAAATAATCGCTGGCTGTTTATAGTTATCTACAATTGATTTAAAATCTATATTATTTTCTAGAGATAATTTTTCTAGATAATTCATTGCTAATTAATTTTGAAAATGAAGACATGATTTTTTAATTTAGAAGAAAATATTAATTTTGTCACGATTAAAATCAATAATAATAGAGGTAAATTTTAATTGTCTCTTTTTAAAAAATTATTAATCTTGCAGAAGGAGTGGAGTTTGCAAGCAGAACTCGATCTGAATTCCCCTTCTTGTAGAAGGGGGGGGAATATCCGAGATTTGCTCCCGACACTACCCCGTCGGGCTTTTCGCCCGCCACCCCTTCCAAGGGAAGGGGAATTTTGCACCGCATTCGATCTGAATTCCCTGCACTAACGAAGGAGAATTTAGCCCGAAATTTATCGTAAATTGATTAAATGAGTGTCGTCAAGTTTTTTGGTAGCAGAAACTTTTTGAGCAAAAGTAGTGGTTTTGCTACTATCAAATTGATTGCCGATTTGCTTTGGAATATCGAGTTTTTTCTTACTTCTTTTGGCTTTTTTGCCCAAAAATTCTAATTTTGCTTGTGTTTTTAGCAAATTGTCATACCAAAATAACATTGCTTTTTTATTGGTAGAGCTTATCGGGCTTACCTGCCCGATTTTTAACAAGTTCTTCGCCCTATCGTCCCAAATATCTTGAATATGTTTTTGAGTTTTATCATCAGATTGCTCAAGACCGCCGTTTTCAATATCAAGACCTCTTACTTTTCTTTTAAATGGGCGAATTTTTCTGCTTTTTACAGCATTTTTATTGCGAAAAAAAGCACTGTTGCTAACATTGCTATTTAACCGCCAAGCATTTATTTCTTTATTAGCAATAAGAGTTTTTTTAGCAAAAAACCACCTAATAATTTTCCAAAAATATTGCCACACTAAAAATATCAAGGCGAACAAAAAATTTTTGCAAAAAACAAAAAATTTATTTAAAAAATTACTGAAGCTGATCATAATTATTTCTTGACATCAAATATTTATAGACAATCATATTTTCGATTATACGTTGCACATAGTTGCGAGTTTCAGAATAGGTAATAAGCTCAACCCAATCAACAATTTTGTTATAATCTTTTTGTGTTCTAGGGTCATAAAATTCGTTGATCCATCTTTTGGTAGCATTTGGGCCTGCATTATAAGAAGCAATCGCCAACATTTCGGAGCCATTAAATTCGTCAATGAGTTTTTTGATATAAAAAGAACCCAGCCTAACATTGTATTTAATATCGTCGGTGAGTTGTTTTTGATTATATTTTAGGCCCAATTCTTTTGCCACCAATTTAGCGGTGCCGGGCATTAGTTGCATATAGCCCAAAGCCCCAACCCTGCTTACTGCCATTTGAGCAAAACCACTTTCTTGTTTAATGATAGCATGAACCAAAGGTGCATATTCGTCTTGATATACTTCTTGCACTATTTGAAATTTTTCTTTAATGAAAAACACATTTTTTCTAGCGGCGATTCTGGATATTTTGGCATCGATTTGCTTATCGCCTATTTCGCTAACAATTTTCATAACCACAGCAATTTGACCTTCGGTTGGAGCATTATTAACAAGCCATTCAAAAATTTTAGTAGCATTAGTTTTATCGCCCGACATAGCCAAAATATAAGCAATTTGTGCCCCACGAGATTGCGACATTTTTAGCATATCTCTTTCGGTAATATCGGGGCTTTTAGGCAAAATAATGTCTTTTTCTGAACCAACCGGATCAAGGGTTCGATGCTTATGAATAGCAAGCTGGCCATAAAAAAAAGTAGGATAATTAGTGCCTTCTTTATAAAATTTGAGAGCTTTTTCTTTGTCTTCTAGCTCTTCATAAGCCATACCAAGCCAATATAATGCCCTAGACAAAGTAACTGGCATAGTTACATTTTTATGCAAAGCAGAAAAATGTGGCAACGAAGTTTTTGGCTGTTGCAAAAAGCGAAGAGCCACCCAACCAGCGGTCCATTCTGCCTCCCAAAAATCAGAAGAAGAAGTTGGTAAATTATGAAGACTAATAATAGTGTAAGCCTTTTTATATTGTTGTTTCTTTAACATTTCTCTGCCATAAAGCCTTCTTAACGACCACCATTTTTCGGGTTTTTGAGTTGTGGGAAGCTCTAATAATAAATCAATTAGTTCTTCGATTTTATCTTGCGATTTAAGCCATACAATTCTTTTATAAGAAAGAAGTTCGTTGTTGCGAAGTTTTCTCGGAATGCTGGTGATGATGCTGTCAATATATTTGGGGTTTTCAGTAATTTTTAAGATGCCGTTAAAAAGATTTTGATGATCGGGATTGATAAATTTAAAAATTCTGGTAGCATCTTGCATTTTGCCGTCCCAAAGCAATCGCTCAATTCTTTCAATATAGTCAGATTCGTGCAAAACATTTTTATATTTAGCTAAAAAAGCCTCTTCTTGACCCAAAGAAAAATCTTCTTTAATCCAAATTTGAGCAATGCGATTTTGAATATTAAATTTTTGTTCGGTTTTTTGTTGTTCGGTAAGTTGCGAGCGAATAATAGAATCGATTTCGGATTCGACAGTAAAAATTTTTGAATCAGCGGTGCCAGGCGGATTGATAGCAAAATAATATTTTGATATCTCATAATCAACATTGCCAGTCATGGCAACTTTTTCGACATTTCTTTTGAGTTGATTAATATTAGGAAGATAGGGATTGTCTAGCACGAAACCAGAAATATCGGTAAAAGAAATGTTGCGGTTTTCAATATTTCCGCTATATTTGTTCCAAAGCACAATATCAAACACCGCCGAAGCCAAGCTAGTTTCTTGGTTTTTGCTTTGTTTTTGCAATTGAGAAGCAAGTTGCACGGCGGTGTCAAAATTTTTGCTTTGCAGTGCTTCATTAATTTTTTTTACCGTTTCAACTTGACTTTTTGAAAATTTTTGCCAAAGACGATCGGTAGAAAATTCGGACTCTTTTTTGGCATAAACATTGCTTAGATTGCCGAATAAAAACAACACAAACCACAAAATAAAAGGCAAGTTTCGCCAAGCACTAGAAAATATTTTGATAGTGAAGTTTGAGATTGTTGTTTTTTTCATTTTGATGCTATTTTAGCATTAAGCAAGTAAAAACAAACCCTCAACCTCAACCGAAGCACCAAAAGGCAACGAACCCGCACCAACAGCAACTCTAACATGTTTGCCAGCCTCGCCAAAAACTTGACAAATTAAATCAGAAGCACCATTTGCTACTGCAGAATGTTGAGTAAAATCGGCATCGGCATTAACAAAAATTGTTAATTTTAAACATCTTGCCACTAAATTTAAATTACCGCTACAAGCTTTTTTTAGCTGAGCAAGTAAATTTATGGTGCATAAACCAGCGGCTTCTTTTGCCTGCTCAATGTTTATTTGCGAACCAACTTTGCCTGTAAATTTAATTTTACCATCTTCTACTGGCAATTGCCCAGAAATAGATATTTGTTGTTGATAACTTACAAAACTTACATAATTGGCAACGGGCGAAGTGGCCTCTGGCAACACAATGCCTAATTGCGAAATTTTTTGCTCAAAGTTGGACATATTTTTAAAAAATTAAAGTTAATGATAGTTTTAAATTTTTTTTAGGGACGGATAGTAAATTTTTCTAGCTCTAAACTACTTGCTTTGTTGATAAAAAGCCTATGATTAGGTTCAAAACCTAACAAAGCCAAATAAATATCGGTAAGCACCGGCTTATATTTAAAATAACTATGCCCCAAGCCTGTTAAGTTGTTGTCGATGTTGGTGACATTAACAACATCAAGGCTCGGATCGTTAATTTTTAGACATTCTCCTAGTCGATGATTGTTGTTGGTGATTTTTGAAGCGGCAAGAGCTTTGTCGTTTTGCGAACAATATAAGGTTATGCGATTTGCCAAAGGCTTGATGACAGCAAGATTTTGTTGAAACAAACTCGCTTCATAGTCGGGGGCAAGCAAAAATAATTCTTGCATAATTTGACCAGAATTTGCCACCAAATTAGAGTTGGCCGAATTTATATTTTGAGTAGCAATTTGTTGATTAGTTTGCTGAGCAGTT
>RFXY01000070.1 GCA_009921385.1 Pseudomonadota bacterium | reverse complement strand
AACCACCACTGCTTAGTTATTTCAGACGGTTTAGCACTATAAGTTTTTTGCATTTTTAAGTTAATTTAGTGTTAAAAAAATTGTTGAAACGAAGCATTTTTAATTAAACAACCTCATTAAAAAAACAATATTTTATTGTTTGTTAAATTCAATGTCAATTATTTTTTTACGATTAACAAACTTATTGCGAAAAATTAATTGGCCCAACGGCATTACCATGAATAAATTGTTCAACAAACTCATTGCCAGAACTGTATAAATCGTCAACACTACCAAACCAAATAAATCGCCCTTGATAGAGCATTGCCACTTTATCGGCGATTTTTCTAGCAGAATGCATATCGTGAGTGATGGTTAAAGTGGTTGCTCCTAGTTGTTTTGAGTTAGCAACAATTAAATTATTGATAACATCGGCCATTATTGGATCTAAGCCCGTGGTTGGCTCGTCAAAGAAAATAATTTCGGGATTAATAGCAATTGCTCTTGCCAAAGAAACTCTTTTTTGCATACCGCCAGAAAGCTCAGAAGGATAAAGATTGGCAACTTTTTCACTTAACCCCACCGATTGTAGTTTTTGCAAAGCCAAATCAAAGGCTTGTTTTGCTGGCATTTTTTGTTGGTGAATTAAGCGAAAAGCTACATTTTCCCAAACCAGCAAAGAATCAAACAAAGCACCTCCTTGAAATAAAAAGCCGATTTTTTGCATTATTTTATCTTGCTCTTTTTCGTTTAAATCGTTGGTTTTTTGTTGATCGATAAAAATTTCACCACCACTTGGCTTGATAAGGCCGGCAATGGTTTTGATTAACACCGATTTGCCACTGCCAGAACCGCCCAAAATAACCAAAGATTCTCCTTGATTAATGCTAAAAGAAATATCGGTTAAAACTTGTTTATCGGCAAAATTTTTGCTTAAATTGCAAACATTTATTTTTGGTTTAGTCATAATTATAAGTCTTTCATAAAATGCAAGCCCCTCACATAAAAGCCTTGTTTGTAGTAAAGAGAATGTGATTTTTTATTTTCAATATAAGAGTCAAGCACAATTTTATTGCATTGCAAAGTGATGGCTTTTTCTTGCAAATATAGCAAAACTTGGCTACCAAAACCCTTGCTTCGTTGATTTTGACTGGTAACAAAATTAGAAAGTTGCAAATATTTGCCACAATAAAGCATTAAAGCCACCCAATAACCAGAAACAACCACCAACTCTTCTTGATAGTAGCCTGCCACCATTTTATAGTTGCTAATTTTGATCATTTCGGTTATTTTGCAAGAAAAATCGGCAAAACTAATATTTTTATACATTTCATTTACCAACTGATAAGTAGTAAGCATTTGTTGTTTAGTGGTAAGCTCGCTAATTATTAGTGTCATTTTGGTATAATTTTTCTTGTAAATTATTCGCCCAGCCAGAAATGGTGCCCGCCCCCATACAAATAACCAAAGAATCTGTTTTTAAATAAGGTTTTAGTGTGGTGGCTAAATTTTGTTCACTTTCTAATTTAACCACTTGCAAATGCCCTGCCTGCTTGATGCCAGCAATTAAAGCATCTTGTGTAATGCCTGCAATTGGTTGTTGCGAAGCACCATAAATATCGGCAACCACCACCACATCTGCCAAAGAAAAAGCAGTGCAGAATTCTTGAAATAAATCTTTTACCCGACTAAATTTATGTGGTTGCACAACACAAATTAGGTTGTTGTTGCCAATAAAACTTCGAGCCGCCTGCAAGGTGGCAGAAATTTCGGTTGGATGATGGGCATAATCGTCGATAATTGGAATTTGCTGATATTCGCCAACTTTGGTGAACCTTTGTTTAACACCTGTAAATAGTTTTAAACCATCTTTTATTTGTTGAAAAGTGATGCCCAAAAAATTAGCAATAGCAATAGCAGATAAAGTGTTGCCAACATTGTGTTTGCCATAAATTGGCATTGTGATGTTGCTAATTTTTTCACCCGAAGCAAAAACTGCATCAAAAGAAATGCCCTGCCTATGGCAAGAAATATTTTCTGCCCACAAATCGCCATTATTTGGCAACAAAGAATAGCCAAAAAGATTGTGTTTTTGAGCCTTTAATTGTTGATATAGCTCTAAAACATTGGGGCAATCGAGGTTTAAAGCCACCAAGCCTTCGTTAGGAATTTGCGAAATATATTGCAAAAAATATTTTTTTTGAATGGCAAAATTATGTTCATAGCCAGCAAATTCAAGGTGTTCTGGCTCAATGTTGGTAACCACCCCTAAAAAAGTTGGAAGTTTTACAAAACTAGCATCGGATTCATCAGATTCGGCAACCAAATATTTGCCCTGCCCAATTTTGTAATTGCTGTTAAAATAATGGATGATGCCACCATTAATAACACTAGGATCAAGCCCAGCTTGCTCTAACAAAACCGCAACAATGGCGGTGGTGGTGGTTTTGCCGTGAGTACCTGCAACAGTAATGCCTAAATATTGTTGCATCACAATGGCAAGCAGATCGGCCCTAGTAATAATTGGTATGTTGTGCTCTTTGGCATAAATTATTTCTGGGTTATCATCTTTGATTATAGAGGTTTTAACCACCAAAGAAATATCGCCACACATATTGTTTTGACTATGCCCTAAATAATAGTCAATGCCCGCTTGCTTTAATTTGTTGGTGAGATAATTTTCTTTTAAATCAGAGCCTTGCACCGCCACATTATATTTTCTCAGCATTAAAGCTAGTGCACTCATGCCAATACCGCCAATGCCGATAAAGTGTATTTTTTGTTGCAAAACAATTTGTGAAAAATTCATATTATGAGTGTGTGAAAACGAAAAATGATAGAAAAAAGCCATTATAATATTTTTTTTTCTAAAAAACAACACAAATTTGCCATTTTTTTTAACGAAACAATCGAAATTTATATTGAGCACTGGGGCAAAATTCCCCTTTTTTAAAAGGGTTGCGAGAGAAATATAAAAGTGCTAGGGCAAAATTCCCCTTCCCGTGGAAGGGGTGGATTTTTTTGCGATAGCAAAAAAAGACCAAGGTAGTGTTGTGAGACGATCGCAGATGTTTTTTCGAAGAGATCCTAAAGTGTGTTGCCAACACTACCCCGTCGACCTTCGGTCGCCACCCCTTCTACAAAAGGGGAATTTAGGGGGAATTTAGATCGAATCTTAAAATCAACATTGCAATATTGAAAAAAGGTGATTATAATTTTAATCTAAAAATCAATATTATTTTTTATGGCTTTAATCAATCATAATTTGGCAAGTTTTATTGCCAAAAGAAACAATGTTAAGTTTTCGTTTGAGTTTTTTCCGCCAAAAAACGAAGAGATGGAGCAAAAGCTTTGGCAAGCAATCAATAGTTTGCAACATCTAAACCCAAGTTTTGTGTCAGTAACCTATGGGGCGGGCGGTTCTACCCGAGAAAGAACTCACCAAACCATCCAAAAAATTCTCACCCAAACCACCCTCAAACCCGCTTCTCACCTCACTTGTGTGGCAGCCTCTAAACAAGAAATCGCCGAAATTTTACATAATTATTGGCAAATTGGGGTTCGCCACATCGTGGCTTTAAGAGGCGATATGCCGGCTTCTAGCTCTAATTATCAGCTCCATCAAAATGGCTATCAATATGCTTGCGATTTGGTTGAGGGCATTAAAGATTTAACTAAATATGGCATTAATTTTGATATTTCGGTGGCGGGCTACCCACAAAAACACCCGCAAGCCCAGTCTTTAGAGCAAGATATTTATTATTTAAAGCAAAAAGTTGATGCTGGGGCGAACCGCATCATCACTCAATTTTTTTTCGAAGCCGAAGATTTTTTAAGGTTTGTTGATTTGTGCCATAAAAATAAAATTTTTGTGCCAATCATTCCGGGCATTTTACCGGTAAGCAACTTCACCCAAGTGCAACATTTTGCCAAAATGTGTGGCATCACCATTCCAAAATGGATGTTTCAACTTTTTAACAACCTCGACAACCAAAAAGAAACCCGACAACTCATTGCTTGTGTGGTGGCAACCGAACTTTGCCGAATTTTGCATAACTACGGCATTAACGAGTTTCATTTTTATACTCTAAATCGTGCCGATCTCACCTTGGCAATTTGTCATTTACTTGGCGCAAACACTCAATAACTATGCAGTTTTATCGTTATAAAATTGTCGTCGAATATAACGGCACCAACTATTATGGGCTACAAATTCAGCAAAAGCCCGCTTTGCCAACCATCGAGCAAGCAATTGTTGTTGCTCTAAACAAGCTTACCAACCAAAATTTGCTTGATTTGGCGGTGGCAGGGCGAACCGATGCAAAAGTGCATTCGCTGGGGCAGGTTTTTCATTTTGATACCAGCAAATTTTTGGCAAATCATCAGGTGGTTTTGGGCCTAAACCACTATTTGCAAGCAGAAGAAATCAGGGTTTTGTCTGCTTGCTTGGTTGATGAAAACTTTCATGCTCGGTTTTCGGTAAAAAAAAGAACTTATCAATATTTAATTTGCAACCGTCAAGCACCTTCTGCCTTGCTGAAAAACTTGGCTTGGCACATTGCCAAACCTCTCGATGTTTTGGCGATGCAACAAGCAAGCGAGTTTTTGCTTGGTTGCCACGATTTTTCGTCTTTTCGCGATGGCGAATGTCAGGCAAAATCGCCAATTCGCACTATCGATAGCATAGATTTTATGTTGCCCGAAATTTCTGCCCATAATTTCAACAGTATCGGCTTGCTTGCCGATTGCATCAAAATTAATGTGGTGGCAAAATCTTTTTTGCATCATATGGTGCGAAATATTGTTGGCACCTTGGTTTATGTGGGTTTAGGCAAGTTTCAACCAACACAAGTTTTGCAAATTTTACACAGCAAAAATCGCACCAAAGCAGGCCCCACAGCACCTGCCTGTGGCCTATATTTTTTATCGGCAAAGTATTAACATGCAATCAAAAAAAGTTTTTAACTTTTTATCGAAACAATGCTTTTTAAGCGACAGCAACACCAGCACCATGAGATTCGCCTAATTGTTTACCTTTTGGTTCACCAAGACTATTTGAAGATGGTTTTTCAAGTTCATTATTTATTTTGTTAAGGTTTCCATCATCATCTAACTTCCATCCTATCTCAAAAGAAAGTGTTCTAAAAGTAGCGATTGCAACAGGAAGAGCAAGAGCCCCAAGACCAGTCATAACCACCAAAAAAGCAGACAAAAGAGCAAGAATAGCAAGATCATCAACCGTTATATTGTCCCAATTAATTTTTATGCCGTATTGTTGTAGTTCGTCTTGTCGTGTTCCTACTTCTTTTGTTAATTCGTCACCTCCTTTGTCTTTTATTTTGTTCGCTTCATCTGTCAATTTTTTAGTTGCCTCAGACACTGATTTTACACCCTCATATATTCCAAAAATTTCTTGACCAAGGTAGTCTCCATAACCTTCTATTTCTCCTTTTTCAGCTATCTCTATGATTTTATCAAAATCACTTTTTTTACCAACTTCAGCAGCAAAAAGTGTTGGGGATAATAGTTTAAATTTTTCTTTATTGTTTTTTAACCATTTGGCAAATATTTTTCTATTTTCAAAATCTGTTGCTTTATCATCGGCACCTTTTAACTTTTTTAATTTAATCTCATTAAAACCAGGAATTTCTATAGTTACAAATCCATCTTTTTCTGTCGCTTTACCCAACAAAGCAAAAGCTGATAGAAGAGTAGTAAAACCACAAGTGCTTAACCCGTG
>RFXY01000069.1 GCA_009921385.1 Pseudomonadota bacterium | reverse complement strand
GGGTGGATTTTTCCATAAGCGATAGCTTATGGAAAAAGACCAAGGTAGTGTTGGGAGATACGGCACAATGCTATTTCGTGTCGCACACATTTCCGGAGAACTGCTACCAACACTACCCCGTCGACCTTCGGTCGCCACCCCTTCTGCAGAAGGGGAATTCTGACCGAGATCTGCTTGTTGACACTACCCCGTCGACCTTCGGTCGCCACCCCTTCTACAGAAGGGGAATTCTGACCGAGATCTGCTTGTTGACACTACCCCGTCTTTTTTTTGCCAAGGCAAAAAAAATCCACCCCTTCTAAAAAAGGGGAATTTTGCACCGAGATCGGCTTGCTATCCTTTTTGCAGAAATGGGAATATCTGAGAGTTTTTTTAGAGAGGGAGGTGCCATTTTGTTGGAAATGGCGAGGTGATGGTAAGATCTTTTTGTTGGTGATAGTTTTTGATGATAATTTGCCAAGTTTGATGCCACCATATTTGATGTCGTTGATAATGGGGTGACCAATTTCTTTGCAATGCACTCGTAGTTGGTGTGTTCTGCCAGTGATGGGGTGTAGTTTAAGTAGGCTGTGGTTTTGGTAGGTTTTTTGGCAAACAAATTTGGTGATGGCGGGCTTGCCAAGGTTAGCATCAACACAAGGGGCAACTTTTTCGTTTTTACCGAGTTTTTGTTTGGCAAGCGGTATGTTAATTTCGCCTGTGGTTTTTTTTACCACTCCCAAAACTAGGGCAAAATAGGTTTTGCTGATGTTTTTTTCCTTGAAATCGTTGTATAGTTTGTGGGCGGTGTCGTGGTTTTTGGCGATTAAAAGCAAACCGCTGGTGTCTTTATCGAGCCGGTGCACGAGATGATATTTTTTTTCTTGTGCAAAATCGTCAACCGAAATTTTAATGCCACTACCGCCTTGTGTGGCAAGGCCAGAGGGCTTGTTGATGGCAACAAGGTTTTCATCTTCATAAACGATGTGTTGCCAAAAACTACTAATTTGAGTTGAGGTGAGTTTGCTTTTGGTGTTGTTGATGGGTGAGGGCGGTGGTGGCGAAATTGTGGCGGTGATGGTGATGATATCTTGTGGTTGTAAATGATAATTGATGGCGATATTTTGCTGATTGACCTTGATTTTTTTGGTGCGAATGAGTTTTTGAATAGAGCCAACAGAAATGCCGAATTGTTTTTGTAAAAAACGATCAAGTCGACTGCAATAAGAAAGTGAGTAGGTTATTTTTCGCATTGTTGATGATGATTTATATGGCAAAAGAAGAACCGCAACCGCATTTGGCGGTGGCATTGGGGTTGTTGATTTTAAAATAAGATGCCCCCAACTCTACAACAAAATCGATGCTAGAATTTTGCAAATAAGTGGCAGAAATTTGGTCGGTTTTGGCTAAAACAATGTTGTTGTGTTTGTAAATAATAACATCTTCTTCTGGATTTTGCGATGATTGATGATTTTGTAAGTTAAAAACATATTGAAAGCCACTGCAACCGCCCCCCTCAACACTGATGTATAAAAATTTGTGCAGATTTTCGGGCTTGCTAGTGATTTGTTGTATTTGCGAAATAGCAGAATCGCTGAGGCTGATGTTGAAGCTGTTGTGTTGTTGATTATTTGACATTGTTGGCTTGGTTTCGATTGTGTAATTCGCTGTATAGTTGCTTGAGGCTAATGTTTTGGCTGGCGAGCAACACAAAAAGATGATAAATTAAATCGCAAGATTCGTTGACAAGGTTTTGGCTGTTTTCTGGGCTTGGTTGCAAAGCACAAAGCAGGCCAGCGATGGTGGTTTCAACTCCTTCTTCACCAATTTTTTGCACCAACCTGCTGGGGTTTTGTGCTAATTTATTGGTGTAGGAATTGTGATTTGGTTGTTTGAGTTTTTGTTGTATAACTTCAAACAACTGTAAAAAATTTAGTTGCGAATTTGCCATAGAATTTGCCATAGAAAAATAATTATCAAAATATTTATATTTAATGATACCGCTTATTTCATAATATGCAACAGTGCAATTATTGTTTGGCATTGTTTTTGATAAGATATTGCATAACGAGGTTTTGTTTATATTTTTGGGCGATTGCCAAGGCGCTAAGGCCATCATTGTCGACGGCATCAATTTCGATGCCGTAGCGAATTAGCAAATCAACCACCGAAAGCGAACCGACTCTGGAGGCTTGCATAAGATAGGTGCGATTAAAAGTGTCTTTATAAAATAAATCTGCCTTGTTTTTTACCAACATTTCTACCATTTGAAAATCGTTGAGTTCAATGGCGATGGTAAGCGGGTTGTAGCCAAGCTTGTTTGGCATATTAGGATCGGCTCCTTTGGCAAGTGCTGAGGCGATCATTGGATAATGACTCGAAAGTATAGAAGCGGTAAGCACCGTTTCGCCAATTTCGTTGCTAATGTTGGGGTTTTGCACATATTTAAAAATTTCATTAAAAAAATTGACATCTTTTAATTTGATAGCCAAAAACATTGTTTCGACATTTTCATTGGGGGTGGTAACATAGGGAATGTGCTTGTTGTCTGCCGAGCGACTGCGGTTTAAAATTGGTATGGGAGGCAATTCTTCGGTGGCAAAACTTTGTAAATTTTTTTTATGTGGCAAAATTGTTTCGCTAAAATCGAGATCTTCATCTTCGTATTCGGTTTGCGAGTTTTGTAATTTGGCAACATAAATTTTTCGGAGTTCTTCTAGGGTTTTGAGATCTTCTTTGTTGAGTTTTGTGTCGATTTCTTCTGTTTCGGTGGCTTCTTGTAATTGGGGATTTTTTGCTTTTTTGGTGTTTGAGTCGATGGTTTTTTGACCAATTAATTTAAGATTTTTTTTGTTGGAAAAAGTAGGAGTTAAATTTTTTTTTGCTTTTTTTTGAACGATTTGTTTTGTTTTTTTATTTTGACGAACGGTTAAGGGTTTAACAAAATTAGCCTTGTTTTCAACATTATCAAGCCCTAGAGATTCTAGATCTTGACCTAAATTTTCGTTATCGCGATTAATTTGTGCAAAAGCAGAAACAGAAAAAAATACAGTAAAAAAAATTAGACCTTGGTAAAAATTTTTAATCGAGCGGATCATAGATATTGTGATTATTTTTATAAAAAGGATGGCAACGACAAATTCGTTTAATTGCCAAATAACAGCCATAAATTAACCCTTTTTTTTCAAGAGCAGTAATGGCATAGCAAGAGCAGGTGGGAATAAAACGGCATTTTCCTAGGCCAAAACTTGCAGAAAAAACAGCTTGATAAGTTTTGATGGCATAAATGATGCTTTTTCTAGCGAAAAGTTGCAAAAATTTTTTGAGATTTTTTATGGTGTTTTTCATAGATTGGCGGTTAAGTTAAGCCACTGCTCTTCATTTAGCAAGCTAATGTTTAGCTCTTTTGCTTTGGCAAGTTTGCTTCCGGCATTTTGACCGTAGACCACATAATCGGTTTTGCTTGAAACCGCTCCTAAAACTTTCATACCCAAATTTTCGGCGATATTTTTGGCTTCTGCCCTTGTGGTTGCCACCAACTCGCCTGTAAACACAATAGTTTTGCCATTTAATTGATGGTTGTTTGTTGTTTGTGATTGATAGTTGATAATATTGAGTTGTTGGGCTAATTTTGTGATATTTTCTTGATTTTGCTTGACAGAAAAATAGGCAAAAATCGCCACAGCAATTTTGTTGCCAATGCCATCGATAGCGATAAAATTTTCATAAGCCTCAGATTTTTGAGTGGTTTGAGTAAAAAAATCATAAAAAGCAGAAAAAGATAAAAAATTGCTAGCAAGCAATTTTGCCACAGTTTGCCCGATATAGCGAATGCCTAGGGCGAAAATAAATTTTTCTAGGTTAATATTTTGGCTTTGCTTGATGGCAAACAGTAGGTTTTCGAGTGATTTTTTATCCCAGCCGGGTTGATTTTGCAAGTATTCTTGATGTTTTGCCAGCAAAAAAATGTCGGCAAAACAAGAAATTAATTTTTCTTGCACAAAATATTGGATTCTTTTTTTGCCTAAACCAACAATATTAAAGGCATCTTTACTGACAAAATGTTTGAGATTTTCAATGATTTGGGCAGGGCAAAATAAATGATTGGTGCATCTTAAAATGGTGTCGGTTTTCTGTGTTTCGCTACCGCACGATGGGCAATTTGTTGGTAAAACGAAAATTTCTTGAGTGCTTTTGCAGGCAAAATCAACTTCGATAATTTGCGGTATCACATCGCCCGCTCTTTGCACCAAAACAATATCGTTAATGGCGATTTGCTTGCGATTGATTTCGTCTTGATTGTGTAGGCTGGCTCTGCTTACCAAAACTCCGCCAATATTGATTGGCTCTAAAATGGCAACAGGAGTGAGGGCACCAGTTCTGCCAACTTGGGTGATAATGTTGAGAATTTTGGTTTTGGCTTGTTGTGCTAAAAATTTGTGAGCTATTGCCCATCGCGGACTATTGGCAATAAAGCCGAGCCGATTTTGCAAGGATAAATTGTTGACTTTATAAACCATGCCATCTAGATCGTAATTTAGGTGATAGCGATTGTTGGCTAAATGATGATAGTGTGCCATAATTTCTGCAATATTATGGCAGAGTTTTGAGTTGCTTTCGATGATAAAACCAAATTGCTGTAATTTTTGGTGCAATTCTTGTTGAGTTTGGCAAGTAAAATCGGCAGAATAAGCCCCTGTTGAATAAATAAAATATTGCAAGTTTCGTTGAGCGGTGATGTTGGCATTGAGTTGGCGAATTGAGCCAGCGGCGGCATTTCTGGGATTGGCAAAAATTTTACCGCCAGTTTCTTCTTGTTTTTGGTTGAGTTGCAAGAAATCGCTTTTACTCATATAAATTTCGCCTCTCACTTCTAAAGTATCGGGCGGATTGTTGGTGTGTAGTTTATTGGGAAAATGCTTCACCATCAGCATATTTTTGGTAATGTCTTCGCCCTCAAAACCATCGCCTCGAGTGGCGACATATTGCAATTCGCCTTGTGTGTAGCTGGCAGAAAAAGACAGGCCATCGATTTTGGTTTCAGACCAAAAGGTGAGTGGCTCTGTTTGGGTGTTGATGCCTAAAAATCGGGCGACTTTTTCGATGAAATCAAGCACATCTTGTTCTGTGAAAGCATTTGCCAACGAAAGCATTGGCTTGCTGTGTTTGATTTTATGAAAAATGCTCAGAGCTGGCGGGGCGATTTTTTGATTTTGTTGATGAAAATATTGCGGATATTGTTGTTGATATTGGCTTAGTTGCTGTTTGAGATGATCATATTCTGCATCGCTAATTAGTGGTTGATCTTGTTGATGGTAGGCGATGTCGTGCCTATTTATTTGCTGTTGTAACTCGTTGATTTGTTGTAAAATGTGGTCGGGCATTGTTTTTGGTTGCTTAAATTAATTGATTATCATCAATATTTTGAAAACTTCTAAATAAAAAGCTTATTTTTTTCTTTTGTAAAAAGCAAGCATCAACACAATTAATTTTTATTGACTTATTATCTTGATTGTCAACAATTATGCCAGATAAAAAATGAAAACTTACCAAGAGAGTGAGATCTTGATTTTGGCTAATTTCTAGCTGTTGAGTTATTGGTTGTAATTTTTTGGGAGTGAGGGCTATTTTTGCGATCATTTTTAGCGAACTTAGGCAGTTTTGCCAATATAATTGCCAAAAATGTCGATAAAAACCTAAGCTTAAATAGAGTTGATTATTTTCTGGATTATTTTTGTGCCACAACCAAGTAATTAACAGCGACACAGCAAAGCCAAAAAAAATAAAAATAACAAAGGCATTGTTGTTTAATTTCGAATAGTAAAAATCGTTAAACA
>RFXY01000068.1 GCA_009921385.1 Pseudomonadota bacterium | reverse complement strand
TTGATGCTTCATTTGCTTCATCATTATTATCAAAAAAATGTTCCGATTTATGGCGTTAATTGTGGCACGGTGGGTTTTTTGATGAATAGTTTTGATGTTAATTCTGATGATATTTTAGAAAAAATTAATCTGGCTTGCATCAACAATTTGCACCCGCTCTTGATGCAAGCAAAAACCATCGATCAAGAAATTATTTCGCACATTGCTTTTAACGAAGTTTCGTTGCTTCGACAAACTAGTCAAGCCTGCAAAATTTGTATCAAAATCAATCAACAAGAAAGGCTTAATCATCTAATAGCTGACGGCATTTTAGTGGCAACTCCTGCTGGTAGCACCGCCTATAACATTTCGGTTGGTGGCCAGATTATTCCGTTTGGAGCCCCAATTTTGGCCCTCACTGCTATCAGCCCTTTTCGCCCTAAAAAATGGAGTGGGGCTTTGCTTCCAAATCAAAGCATTATTTCTCTTGATTTGCTCGAACATAAAACCAGATCTGCCAGTGTTACTGCCGATTGGAAAGAAGTTAAAAATGTGGTGCAAGTGCAGATTAAACAAGATTTTAACTCTTCTGCCACAATTTTATTTGATGCCAATCATTCGCTAGAAGAGCGAATTTTGTGTGAGCAATTTTCATAAAAATAAAATTCATATAAAATTTTATACTATAACTTGACATCAAAAAATTAAACTCCACAATTAATTCTAACAAAATTTGTTGAAAATATAATATACAGTTTTTATGTCAAAAACCACTGGCCCTGATATAGGTAGCAAATTACTCGATAAAAAAGTTATTTCTGAAGATCAATTAAACATTGCCATCAAAGAAAGAGAAAGGCTTGGTGGCAATAAAAGCTTGGGTATTATTTTAGTTGATATGGGCTTTGTTTCAGAAGGGGCTTTGGGTGAAATTTTAAATGATTCGGTTGGCATTAAAAAATTCGATATCAAATCATCTTATATCGATCCTAAATTGGTTAAAAAAATTCCTAAAGATTTTGCTGTGCAAAACAAATTAATGCCCGTTTCTTATAATTCTGAGTCAATTGTTTTGGCGATGGTCGATGTGTTTGATATTATCGCTATCGATCAGGTGCGTAGATTTTTCCCACCAAATTTTCGTATCGATCCCGTTTTCGTGCCAGAAACCGACATAATGCATGCCATCGATCAATATTTTGACTACGAAATGTCTATTGAAGGCATTTTAAAAGAAATTGAAAGTGGCGGAACAAGTAAAAACACCAACGAAAACGAGCTTCGTGGCGACTATAAAAGCCCGATGGTTAGATTGGTTGATGTTATTTTAAACGATGCCGTGCATCATGGGGCTTCTGATCTGCATTTTGAGCCAGAAGCTCAATTTTTAAGAATTCGTTATCGTATCGATGGAAAAATGGTGCAAATTAGAAGTGTGCACAAAGATTATTGGTCGGCAATCGCGGTACGTATAAAAATTATGTCAAATATGAATATTGCCGAAAACCGCAAACCGCAAGATGGTCGAATTGAAACCGAAATTTTAGGTCGAAAAATTGATTTTAGGGTTTCAACTCAGCCAACCATCAATGGCGAAAATATTGTGATGAGAATTCTTGATGAAAAGCAATCTATAATGACTCTTGAAAAACTTGGTTTTTCAGAAAATTCTAACAATGTTTTAAAAAAAATCGTGCAAAGACCAGAGGGTGTTATCATTCTTACTGGTCCTACCGGCTCTGGTAAAACCACCACTCTTTATACGGTTTTAAACTACATAAATTCTATCGATAAAAACATTATGACTTTAGAAGATCCGGTTGAATACCGCATTCCTCTAATTCGTCAGTCTAACATTCGCCACGATATTGGTATGGATTTTGCTACCGGCATTAAGGCAATTTTAAGGCAAGATCCCGATGTTATTTTGGTGGGCGAAATTCGTGATAAAGATACCGCCATCACCGCCATTCAGGCAGCTATGACTGGTCACCAAGTGTATAGTTCGCTTCACACCAACGATGCTCTAAGTGCCATTCCAAGGCTGATGAATATTGGGGTGCCAACCTATTTGCTTTCTGGGGCTTTAATTGGCATTATTGCTCAAAGATTGGCTCGAAAACTTTGTGTGCATTGCAAAAAAGAACAACCTATCACCGATTTTGAAAAAAAATTATTAGGTCCAAAATATGCTAATGTTACTCAGCTTTATCAGGCGGTTGGTTGCGATAAATGTAGTCATGGCTACAAAGGTCGAATGGCGATATCAGAAATTTTACCTTTTGATCGCGAACTAGACGAAATGATTGTTGCCTCTGCTGGCAGAAAAGAAATGTTAAAATATGCTCTAAGTACTGGTTTTGTGCCAATTGTCGAAGATGGCTTGCAAAAAGTTGTGGCGGGTTACATAGATTTAAAAGAACTAATTAGAGTAGTTGATTTAACCGATAGAATGTAATTTATGCTTCCTTATTTCGCATCTTTTCCTGCATCTCGACCAAGAAGAAACAGGCAAAATCAAGCTATACGAAATTTACTTACCGAAAATAGCATCAATGCTCATCATTTAATTTTGCCTTTGTTTGTGGTTGCTGGGCAAAATATTTGTCAGCCCATTGTTGCTTTGCCCGATTGTTTTCGTTTTAGCCCCGATTTGCTGGTGAAGCAAGCCATAGAAGCTTATCAACAAGGCATTTGTGCCATTATGTTGTTTCCTGTGGTTGCAGATGGCTTAAAATGCGAAATGGGTAAAGAAGCTCACAATCATCATAATTTAATTTGCCAAACTATTCGGCAAATTAAGGCAGAAGTGCCCGAATTGCTAGTTGTTGCCGATGTTGCTCTCGACCCCTACACAACCCATGGTCAAGACGGTTTAATTAACGAAAATCAAGAAGTTTTAAACGACGAAACCATCGAAATATTGTGCTTGCAGGCTTTGGCTTTGGCAAAAGCAGGGGCAGATTTTGTGGCTCCTTCTGATATGATGGATGGTCGAATTGGCAAAATTCGTCATTATCTCGATAATAATTCGTATCAAAATGTTGGCATTTTTGCTTATTCTGCCAAATATGCCTCGCATCTTTATGGCCCTTTTCGTGAGGCGGTTGGTTCGGCAAGCAACTTAAAACAAGCTCATAAAAAATCTTATCAACTCAACTATTGCAACAGCAAAGAGGCTTTTCTAGAAATCGCTCTCGATGCAAGCGAAGGGGCAGATGCCATCATTATTAAACCAGCAATTTCATATCTTGACATTATTTATCAAGCGAGCCAGCAAATTTCTTTGCCCGTTTTTGGTTATCAAGTGAGTGGAGAGCACACAATGTTAAAGCTGTTGGCGAAACATAATAATCTTGATTTTTATCAATTGTGTTTTGAGCAACTCATTGCCATTAAAAGAGCGGGGGCACAAGCCATTATTTGCTATTCCGCTCTTGAAATGGCGAAATGGCTAAAAAATCAACATTAATATTTTTTATGTTTCTTGTGCGAAAAAACATAGCAATTCTGTTTTTTTTCTCTTTCTCTCTCTTTGCTCCTTTTTTTGCTTGGGCAGAAAGCGACAATTTTAATTTAGCACAAACTCTCAATAGCAAAACTATTGATGATAAAAAAACACTGAATTATATCAACAGTGTTTGCAAGCAACAACTGCGCAATCTTAATGCTTTGCAACAAAAAAATATCGCTCAAAAATTTTACATTATTGGCATTTCGGTTGACGATACGCAAAAAAATCATAAAAAAACCCTAAAAATAGCCAAAAATCTTCATTTTGATAACATTTATTTAGATCATAAAAATTCTGTTGATTATCCCGAATCAATTCCGCTCACACTTTTTTTTAATAGCAAACATGAGCAAATAGCCAAAATAGAAGGGGAGACCGATGAAAAAGAGCTAGAAAAAATTGTTTTTTCTTTGTTATGATTATTACCAAAAACTCTTTGCCAAGCTTTTGTTATCAAGCTTTTCATCAACCAAGAAAAATTCAATATTTAATTTTGCATCACATAGCCAGCGATTCTGTTGAAAAAGCAATTGCAATGCTTGTGCAACATCAAGTGAGTGCTCATTTTTTGATTGATTTTGCTGGCAATATTTTGCAATTAGTTGCCGAAAACGACCTTGCCTATCATGCTGGTACTAGTTATTGGCAAAAACAAGATGGCTTAAATATTAATTCTATCGGCATCGAATTTCTTAATCCGCAACCCGAAATTTTACCTTTCACTTCGCAACAATTGCAGGCAGGGATTGGTTTGTTGCAATATTTAAGCAAAAAATATCACATTTCGCCTTGCAATGTTTTGGGCCACAGCGATATTGCTTATTTTAACGATTCTCAACTGCTAAACCGCAAGCAAGACCCTTCGATTTTGTTTGATTGGCAATTTTTAGCCAAAAATGGGGTTGGTTTTTTTCCAAAAATTAATTGTCAAAAAGATTTTATTCAATTTCGCTTTGGCGATTGTCATCAAAATATTTCTCAAATCAAGCAACAATTGCACTTTTTCGGCTACAAAGTGCTCGAATTTTCTGGTCAATTTAACCTTCATATGCAACAACTAACCATAGTTTTTAATCGGCATTTTAATAATATGTTTAGCAAAGAAAATCAGCACTATCAACACTGGCTAAACAGCTCCTCTCTTGCTTTAGAAGAAATATTAAATAATAAAAAAACTAAAATTTTTATTTGCCTTATCAAAAATTATAGTTTAAAGTTATGTTACCTTGTAATTCAAAATGCTGTCAAAATGGCTTTAATATGTTATTAAGAAACGGTCGAAAAAAATATTTATATTTTTGGCTTTTTAGTATATTATTTTTGTTGCCTGTCGATAATAATGTTTTTGCTCAAAATTTGGCGAAAAATATTGTTGATAATGCCTTAAATAAAAATAATTACACTCAAGAAAACATCTCAGAAAATACCGATAATAATGAAGATGATTTGCCAGATTTTAGCAATTTGGGTGTTTTAAAAGATATCATCGAAGATGAAGAACTCCCCATAGCAAAAACTCAACCTCTTGAAGAAGACGATAAAATATTTCTAAATCCCGCTATTTTTGATTCGAAAAAAAAGACAGAATTATTAGCTAAACCTCTTATTATTGACGAAGATATTAAGCCAAAAATTTTTCGCAACCGCATTATCGCCGATGCTTCTTTTATTGATAACAATCAAAATAACAACATTAACAATAATTTTACCGACACCAACGGCAATATTAGATTAATTTCTTCACTTGATATCACTAAACATTTTGAGTTAAATAGTTTTATAAGAATGGGTAGGTTTGACAGCCCAAATCAGTCTGCCCGAAGAGTTAATTCTGCTCATGGTGGCGGTGATCGCACCTTTGAAAACACCGACATCATCATAGGCGAACTTAATTTAAAATATACCCATCAAAATTCTGCAATTATCGCTGGTAAATTTTCGGGCAATTTTGGCACTGCTTGGCGATGGAATCGTGGCATCTGGATTCACAAAACTCCCAGTCAATATTCTTTAAACAACAAGCTTGGTTTTACAGCAGTGCAAAAGGTTGGCAATGCTAAAACTGTTGGTTTATATAACTTTTCTTTTGGTTTATTTACCAACGACAGCACCAATCTTGACAAGACTTTGTTTCATAAAATTGCCATCGAATCGACAAAACAATCTAAGGCGGGAGACACCAAAAAACTCGATTCTTTTAATTTAGCTACCGATATTATTTTTGATTTTGCCAATAACGAAAAATTAAGTTATCATCTGGCTTTTGCTAGTTTAAATGTTAATTCTAAACGAAGTAGTTTGCCTGTAAATATTTTAAAAAGGCAAAATGGCTGGGTTTTTGGTATAAATTACAATAATAAATTAAAAAAAGATCTTGATTTTGAAAATGTTATAGAATATGCTAAAATTAACAA
>RFXY01000067.1 GCA_009921385.1 Pseudomonadota bacterium | reverse complement strand
CATTGAAAACTTTTCTCATAATAAATCCGATACTGGCTCTGTAGAAGTGCAATCAGCTATTTTTACATTACAAATCAACAATTTAATTGAACATTTAAAAAATCATAAAAAAGACCACTCTTCTAGAAGAGGTTTATTAATCTTAGTTGGTAAACGCAGAAGTTTACTTAACTACCTAAAATCTTTCAGCCTTAGCAGATACGAAGATCTTATCAAAAAGTTAGATATCAGAAAATAATTTTGATAATTTTTATACTAATAACAGGCTTGTTTAGTATAAACCATTTTTTAATTTAAAATAATTTTAGCAACCTTTATCTAAATTTTATTTTAAATTACAAATGCTGTCCAAAAAAACTCTTTCAACAAAAATAACATTTGTTTTGGTTGAAATAAAGTTGCGGTTTCTACAATTTCTGTTCTATATTATAGTGCTAGAAACCTTATAAAATAATTTAAAAAAATAATAATAAAATATGTTTAATGTTGTAAAAAAAGAAATAATGTGGAATGGTAAAAGTTTTTCATTAGAAACAGGTAAAATTGCGAGACAGGCTAGTTCTGTTGTTGCAAAATATGGTAACACCACCGTTTTATGTGCTGTAACAATTGCTAATAAACCATCAGAAGGCATTGATTTTTTCCCTCTTACAGTTAATTATCTCGAAAAATCTTATGCTGCTGGAAAAATACCTGGTGGCTTTTTTAAAAGAGAAGGCAAACCTTCTGATGTCGCAACATTAGTTTCAAGACTAATCGATCGACCAATTAGACCAATATTTCCAAACGGCTTTTACAATGAAGTAAATGTTGTTTGTACCGTTCTTTCTTACGATCCAGAATGCAACCCAGATATCGTTGCTTTAATTGCCTCCTCTGCTGCACTAGCTATTTCAAAAGCTCCTATTCAAACCATTATAGCTGGCTGTAGAGTTGGTTTTATTGATAACGAATTCACACTAAATCCCAGCAATCTTCAATTAAAAAATAGCTCTCTTGATTTAATTGTTGCCGGCACTAAAGATTCTGTTTTAATGGTCGAATCTGAAGCAAAAGAACTAAGCCAAGAACAAATGTTGCAAGCCATCACCTTTGGTCAACAACAATTTTCACCAATTATCGACCTAATTCAAGAATTAGCAAAAGAATTTGGCGAACCAAAATTAAAACTTACTCAAAAAAATAATCAAGAATTAAAACAAGAAATAACTCAATTTATTGAAAATCGTTTAGTTTTAGCCTATAAAAAACTCGAAAAACAAGCTCGTTCTCAAGATCTTGAATCAATCGAATCAGATGTTAAAGAAAAATTTCTTAATCTTGAAAAAGGCATTGATGAAAAATCATTAAAGTCAATCTTCAAGCAACTTTCACAAGATATAGTTCGAGTTGATATTTTAAAAAATAACCTCAGAATAGACGGCAGAAAACCAGATCAAATCAGACAAATTTCTATTGAAACTGGCATTTTACCACAAGTTCATGGTAGTGCTTTATTCACTAGAGGCGAAACTCAAGCTTTAGTGGTGGCAACTTTAGGGGCAGATAATAAAGATAAGCAACTAGTAGAAGGCTTAGAAAGTGCTTTAAGCGAAGAGTCTTTTATGTTGCACTATAATTTCCCTCCATATTCTGTAGGAGAAGTTGGTCCATTAAAATCTCCAGGAAGAAGAGAAATTGGTCATGGCAAATTAGCTTGGAGATCTATAAATCCTGTTTATCCTGCTGAAAAAGATTTTTCATACACAACTAGAGTTGTATCTGAAATTACCGAATCAAACGGTTCGTCTTCTATGGCAACAGTTTGTGGAACTTCTCTTGCTTTAATGGATGCTGGAGTGCCAATTAAATCTGCGGTTTCTGGTATTGCTATGGGCTTAATTAAAGAAGGAGAAAATTATGTAATTTTATCCGACATTATGGGAGACGAAGATCATCTAGGCGATATGGATTTTAAAGTAGCGGGCACCATCAATGGCATAACAGCACTACAAATGGATATTAAAATTACTGGCATCAGCATAGAAATAATGCAAAAAGCTTTAAATCAAGCTTGTGTTGGAAAACTCGATATATTGCAAAAAATGGATCAAGTAATTTCTACTCCAAGAAAAGATAATAATCGTATTCCAAGAGTTGACACTATGACTATCGCTAAAGAAAAAATCCGAGAAGTAATTGGAGCGAGAGGTGCGGTAATTAAAGATATTTGTGCAAAATCTGGAGCCGTAGTTGATATTGAAGATAGTGGTTTAATAAAAATTTCTGCCAATAGTGCCGAATCAATTAAAAAAGCTACCGCTATGATAGAAAGCATAACTTTTGAACCGCAAATTGGCGATTTATTTGAAGGTCCAGTAGTAAAAGTTATAGATGCTGGTGCCTTTATTAGCATCTCTGATAACAAAGATGGTTTTGTTCATATTTCAGAACTTGCCGATCACAGAATTGAATTTGTTGAAGATGTTATCAACGAAGGAGATATAGTGAAAGTAAAAGTAATTGGTTTTGATAAAAAAGGTAGACCAAAACTTAGCTATCGCTGTGTAGATCAAGCAACTGGTGAAGATATTTCTGACAAAATACTTAATAAACCACAAATTATTGACGAAAGAGAGTCTTTTAAAAGCAGAGACAATAATGGTGGCGATAGAGACAACAGAAGATCAGGAAATGCTACTGATAGAGGAGAGCGTAGAAGCTCTGATAGAGGAGATCGCAGAGATCGCTCTGATAGAGATAATAGAAGCTCCGACAGAGGAGATCGTAGAAGCTCTGATAGAGGAGATCGCAGAGATCGCTCTGATAGAGATCGCGATACTGGCGATAGAGATAGCAGAAAAGATCGTGGCAATAGAGATAATAAAACAGAAGAAAAACCAAAAAGAAAATTTCCTTTTGGCGGTGGATTTTTTAGCTAGTAGAATGTTTTTTCTAGATAAAGCAAGTAAAAAAATACAATTTACTGTTTTTTTTTTAATTATATTATCTTTCAATAGCGGTTATAGTCTTGAAAAAGAATATAACCGCTATTGGATGAAAAATATGTCTGGTAAATTTTAGTGGGTTATTACAGATGTCATTTATGATGAGGAATTATCGAAAAAACAATGTATTAATCTCGATAATTGCAATGGTGGCAAGGGTTTTTCTGGGGGAGGTTGTTATAAATGGGTAAAATCACCAAACGACAAAGCTTCTTCTTGGTAATTATAATATCGCCATCACTTAACATCATTTAGTTCTCCAAAATTTTTTAGAATCAAAAAATCTCATCAAAAAATGCCAGAACTGCCAGAAGTAGAAAACATTAACATAGGTCTTCAACATATTGTTTCTGCAGAAATAACCCAAGTTTTTACCTCTGATTACAAGCTTCGCTATTCTTCTACTTTGCCTTTGCAACAGCTAGAAAATGAAAAAATTATTAAAATCACAAGAAGAGCCAGATATTTATTGATTTATTTAAGTAATAACTATTTACTTTTAATTCATTTGGGTATGACTGGTAATTTATGCACAAAACAACAATTTCATCATCATAAACACCTACATTTTGCTTGCTTACTAAAAAAAGAACAACAAGAATTTTGGCTAGAATTTAGCGATATTAGAAGATTTGGTTTTATTGATTTATTTTCTCAACAAAATTTAACAAACCATAAATTTTTAAAAAATCTTGGTCCAGAACCTTTAAGCAACGATTTTAATGCTCAATATTTATTGCAAGCATTACAAAACAAAAATCTCAACATCAAAGCCAGCTTGATGGACAATAAAATTGTCGTTGGCATTGGCAATATTTATGCTAATGAAATCTTATTTGTCAGTAAAATTCTGCCAACAACTATTACTAAAACATTAGATTCTCATCAAATTGCTATTTTAGTTGCAAATAGTAAAAAAATTCTGCAAACAGCCATAATTAATAAAGGCTCATCTATCAATAACTATCGTAATGTCGATGGTAATTTAGGAAATTTTCAACAACAACATTTGGTATATGCAAAAAAACACTGCCAAATTTGTCAAGATAAAATTCAAAAAATAACACAATCGGGCAGATCTAGTTATTTTTGCTTACAATGTCAAAAATAAATAATTTTTTATGTTTAATTATAATTCTAATAATATTTTTGCCAAAATACTTAGACAAGAAATACCAGCAAAAAAAGTCTACGAAGATAATCATATCTTGGCTTTTTACGATATAAAACCAGAAGCTCCCATACATATTTTAGTTATTCCGAAGCAAGCATATTGCAATTATACTCACTTTATTAATCAAGCAACTTCACAAGAAATTGCTTATTTTCTGCAAAAAGTCGCAGAAATAGCCAATCAACAATGCCCAAAAGGTTTTCGTTTAATCACCAACAATGGTAGCGATGCTTTGCAAACCGTGGAGCATTTTCATATGCATATTTTAGGAGGTGAAAAATTAGGTGCCTTAATTGGCATATGATAAATCAACAAGATTTGGCAATTTATATTCATTATCCCTTTTGTCAAAGCAAATGCCCTTATTGCGATTTTAATTCTCATGTTTCTAACAGCATCGATCATCAAGCATTTTTAAAGGCCTATCAAGATGAATTAAAACTTTTTGCTCAAAAAATCAATAAAACCAAAAAAATTTCTTCTATTTTTTTTGGCGGAGGAACACCTTCTTTAATGCCAATTGGCTTAATTTCTGGAATTTTACAACAAATAAAAGAATTATGGGAATTAAAAAACGATTGCGAAATAAGCTTAGAAGCCAACCCAACTTCTGTTGAAGCAGAAAAATTTTCACAACTTGCTGGTTTGGGCATTAATAGGCTTTCTTTGGGCATTCAGGCACTAAATCAAGCTGATCTTAATTTTTTAGGCAGAACTCATTGTGTTAATCAAGCGATCGATGCCATAAATTTAGCAAAAAAATATTTTGATAATTTTTCATTTGATTTAATTTATGCTAGGCCAAATCAAACCAGTAAACAGTGGCAAGAAGAGCTAAATTTAGCCCTCAGTTTTAATAGCAAGCATTTGTCTTTGTATCAACTTACCATAGAAAAAGGCACCGCTTTTTTTCAACTTTTTCAGCAAAAAAAATTTACTCTACCAGACGAAGAGCTGGCTTGTGAATTATATCAAATTACCAAAGAAATTTGTCAGCAACATTCTTTTTATCTTTATGAAATTTCTAATTATGCCAAAAAAGGTTTTGATTGCAAACATAATTTAGCTTATTGGCAAGGACTAGACTATATCGGTGTCGGAGCAGGAGCCCATTCTCGATTTAGTCAAAACAACAAAAATTTTGCCACTGCAAATTTTTGCCAACCGCAAAAATGGCTTCAAACCATACAAAACAATCAAATTCCTTGGCAAACCACAGAAGAATTAACCGCCAAAAAAAGATTAGAAGAATTATTATTAATGGGTCTTCGACTTGCTTGCGGTGTTGAAAAAACTAGCTTAGAGCAAGTTGTCAACAAACAATTTGTGCAAATTTTTTCTACATCAGCCATAAAAAAACTTTTACAACAAGAATTAATCATTATCAATGAAAAATACCTAGCAATCAACGAAAAATATCAACTACTTACCAATGAAATTATCGCTAAAATATGTTTAGCAATTAAAGAATAATCACAATAATTTATATTTTAACAATTGTGGCACTGTTGCATCCAAAACTTATTTTAATTTTTTGCTAGTTTTGAGAAGAAATTTTAGCTATTTTTAGCCTCATATTAAGCATATCGTGTTGCTTACGGTAGAACTATAACTGATTGAAATATTCAGTAGCAGATTTAGTTAGTTATACCATTTCCCATATTTACATATATTATTAATATCTCTAGAATTTAGATTAATATCAATCTAAATTTTCAAGCAATCTAAATTTTCAAGCAATGGCAAAAACAATAATACCATTTCAACTTTAAAATTAATAAATCTAACAAAATATTATATTCAGTCGTGCTAATGCAACGACATGATTACATTCAGTCGTGCTAATGCAACGACATGATTACATTCAGTCGTGCTAATGCAACGACATGATTACATT
>RFXY01000066.1 GCA_009921385.1 Pseudomonadota bacterium | reverse complement strand
GTGCCTTTTTTTCTGCATTTCGGCCAAAATCAAAAGAATATTACGGCAAATATATTAAAGCTCAACAATTGCTTGCTTGTTATAGAATAGTGCAACAAGAATTGGCAACCGAAAATACTTATGGGCACGGGCACGGTCATGAGCACGGTCACGGTCATGGTCACGACGGTCATAGCAATGATTGCGAACATTATAATGTTTGTTGTGGTGGTCACAGCCACGGCCATAGTCACGGTCATGGTAACGGCCAAGTTCACGGCCAAGTTCACTGCCATGGTCACAGCCACGGCAATGGTTGTTGCGGTCGACAAGAATTTGCGATGCCCGCTGATATTGAGCAGTTTAAATCGCAACTACCATCTTATGCTAATCCAAATTTATACAATGGCAATCGGTATTTAGATGTTTTAAATAGAAAGTTGCTTGGCAAAGGGGCTCAAGATTTTAAGCTTACTTTGAGAGGTATAAAAGAATTAACAAAAAAATTGCCGAATCGGTTATGCCTCAAATTTTAGCAATAGCAAAAGAAGAAAATAAAATTCCTAATGAGGGTTTTGTAAATGCAATTCCCAAAGCAATTACAAAGCCTTTAATACCGCAAGATGCATCAACCAATGCGCAATCGCAACCAATGCCAGTTATAGAGAAGGCATCAATCGATGCAAAGATATGTTGTTGGTTTGGTTTATGCTAGCAACTCTAAGGCAAAGTGCAAAGATCCGCAAACCACAACCAAGCAGGGTTGTGGCTGTGGTTGAATGTGTTGCAAAGCTGAGATGAGATTGCAGGCATCAATAATGTTGAGATTGTTTTGTTTGCCAATGCTGGCAATGGTTTGGCTTGATTCGGGGTAGGGTTCTTTACCAACTCTTATGGCAAGTAGTTGAAATTGTTTTAGTGCCAACAAAAATTCGGGCTTGCATTTGTTTTTGCTAAAACCGCACAACACAAATTTGCAATTGTCGGCAAAATCGTTTTGGCTGGCTAGCCATTCTGCCAAAGCCAAAGCCCCTCCTTGGTTATGGGCTCCGTCAAACCATAGCTGGCTGTGTTTAGGCAAAAAAGCCAAAAGATGATTGTTGATTTTTTGCAAACGAGCAGGCCAAAAAACGGTGGCAATTGCCTTGGCTAAATGTTCATAAGTGAAATAAAAATCACGGCTAATTGCCATAATGCAAGCCAAACCGGCCGAAAAATTATCGTATTGATGTTTGCCAAGCAAACTTGGCTGGGGCAGTTGGGGCAAAATATTTTCTTGTTGCCAATAAAAATCAAAACTACCATCTGTATCGATGTTTATCTCAAAATCTTGCCCATAAAAATAGGTGAGACTTTCTAGTTTTTTAGAGACTTCGTTGATTGTTTGATTGACTTCTGTTGTGTTTTGTTTCGCCACAATTAGCGGGGTGTTTTTTCTGGCAATGCAGGTTTTTTGCCAAGCGATTTCGGCTAAGGTGTTGCCTAAATATTCTTGATGATCGTGCGAGATAGAAGAAATGATGGTGGCAAGTTTTTGCTCTATAATGTTGGTGGCGTCAATTCGCCCGCCCATTCCGCACTCTACAATTAACACATCTGATTTACTTTGCGAAAAAGCTAAAAAACCAGCGATGGTAAAGCTTTCCATAAAAGTGAGATCGTGATTTTGGCTGGCAAGCCGAACTTCTTCCAAGGTGGCATACAAATGATTATTATCAATCATCTGCTGATTTAACACAATTCTTTCGTTGCAATGAAGCAGGTGCGGTGAAGTGTAAATGCTGGCCTTATATTTTGCGACTTGAAAAATTTTTGCCAACAAAGCGGTAATTGAGCCTTTGCCGTTGGTGCCTGCAATATGAATAACTGGGGGCAGTTTGCAATGCGGATTGCCAAGTTTGTTTAAAACTGGAAGCATTCTGGCAAAAACTGTTTCGTAATTGATTTTTCTGTTGCCTAAGGTAGAGGGTATTGGCCAATGCGGTAAATAGACCATAAATTAAAATAGCCAAGCAAATAAAGAAGTGGCGCACCCGAGAGGATTTGAACCCCTAACCTTCTGATCCGTAGTCAGATACTCTATCCAGTTGAGCTACGGGTGCTTAAAGGCACTGTTGCATCCCAAATTATATTTTACTTTATTTGCCATTTTTGGTATAAATTTCTGCTATTTTTAGTATGATATAACTTTCAGTTGTGCTAACGCAACAACACGATATGTTGAATATGTGGCTAAAAATAGCCAAAATTTCTCCTCAAAACTAGCAAAAAATTAAAACAAATTTGGAATTCAACAGTGCCATAGTAAAAATTTACCAAAAACTGTTGTTGTAAAACCCTGGTCTAGCTATATGAATAATCAAGAAGGAGATTGGAAACTATATTAGCTAGACAGCCTTGTTTCGCTCGCCAAAAATGGCTTGCCCAATTCGAATTTGGGTGGCACCAAGTGGTAAGGCATATTGAAAATCAGCCGACATACCCATAGAAAGTTCTGACAAATCTAGTTGATTGGCTATTTTTTGCATCAAGGCAAAATAAGGAGCGGGCTGTTTGGTGATGGGCGGAATGCACATAAGGCCAGCAATTGGCAGAGATATTTCTTGACAAAAACTATAAAAATCAAATATTTCTGTGGGTAAAATCCCTTGTTTTTGCGGTTCAGAGCCAATGTTTACTTGAATAAAAATAGCCAGTTTTTTTTGTTGTTTATCAATTTCTTTTTTTAGGAGAAGGGCATTTTTTTTGCTATTTAAAGTGGCGACAGTATGAAACAAACCGACAATTTCTTTGATTTTATTGCCCTGTAAATTGCCGATAAATTGCAGTTCTAAATGTTGATTTTGCATCAAGATTTTTGGCCATTTTTGTTGAGCTTCTTGCAAATAATTTTCGGCAAAGCAAGTATAGCCTGCATTGATTGCAGATGTAATTTTTTCTTCAGGCATAGTTTTGCTTACAGCCACAATTTTTACTGGCTTATTTGGTAGGTGATGATTTTTAAATATTTCGGCAATTTTATGGTCAAAATAATTTTTTACAAAAGTAGTCAATATTTTTAACCCCCGCCAATAAAATGAACTATTTCAATGATATCGTTTTGGACAATGATGGTGTGGTTAAAATCATGGTGAAAAACTAAATTTTGATTTAATTCTACCGCCACTTTGGTGGTATCAAGATTGAATTGTTGCAACAAATCGCTAATGCTTGTGTTGTTGTTGATAATGGTTTGTTCGCCGTTTAAGAGTATTTGCATTTTTATGACATTGCTAACATTTTTTCTAAAGGTTTTCTGGCAGAAGTAATTAATTGTGGAGATAAAATTATTTCTGCTCCAAAGCTAGATTGCTTAATGTCTTTCATAGCTAAATAGATTTTTTCTAAACTATTAAGTTGCATATAAGGGCAAGTGTTGCAAGCAGAACAGCCGGTGGTGTTGACAAAAGGGCAATCATAAAAAATAGCAGATGGGTTAATTATTTTCATTTGATGAATAATATTTGGCTCGGTTAGCACAATAAATTCGGCACCAATATTTTGCTTGACATAATTAAGCAAAGAAGAGGTTGAGCCGATGTGATGAGCATAGTTTAAAAGGCTTTCTGGGCATTCTGGATGGGCAATAACTTTTGCCAAAGGGTGTTTTACAGTGAGCTTGACCAGTTCTTTTTCGCTAAATCTTTCGTGAACCAAGCAACTGCCTTGCCACAAAATAAGATTTCTTTTAGTTTGTTGAGCGATAAATCTGCCTAAATGTTGATCGGGAGCAAAAATAATTTCTTGATCGGCAGGAATTTGCTCGATAATTTTTTTAGCATTAGTGGAAGTGACAATAATGTCGGAAAGTGCTTTAATTTCGGCAGAGCAATTGATGTAGGTGACGGCGATTGCTTTTGGATGCAGAGAGCGAAAATGAGCAAACTCTGCCGGTTGGCAAGAGTCTTCGAGACTGCAACCCGCTTTTATATCGGGAATTAAAACTTGTTTATGAGGAGACAAGATTTTTGCCACCTCTGCCATAAATTTAACTCCACAAAAAACAATTTGATTGGCATCGTTGTGCAGAGCCTTTCTTGATAAATCAAGAGAATCGCCCACAAAATCGGCAATATCTTGTATTTCGCTGTTTTGGTAAAAATGAGCAAGAATAATACTATTGTTTTGTTTTTTTAGATCTAATATTGCTTGCTGTAAATTGGAAGGAAAATTTATCATATCAATTATGAGCGATTATGGGCGCCAATTCAAGAAATTATTTAAAAATTGCAAACCAATTTCACCACTTTTTTCGGGATGAAATTGTGCCCCAACAATGTTATCTTTAGCAATAACCGCACTAATTTTGGTGTTGCCATATTCGGCATAAGCCAATAAATTGTTGTCGTTTTGGCAAATAAAATGAAAAGAATTGGCAAAATAAAAATCATTACCATTACCAATGTTTTTTAAAATAGGATGTTTATTGTTTTTCACAACAAGATTGTTCCAGCCCATATGTGGCACTTTTAAGTTTGGTTCGATGATTTTTTCTACTCTGCCATTAATAAAATTCAAGCCTTGATGTTCGCCATTTTCAAAACCTATAGATGCTAAAACTTGCATACCAACACAAATTGCTAAAAATGGTTTTTTAAAATTTAATACTTGATTTCTTAGCTCAGAAACAAAGCCCTCAATGTTTCGCAAGCCCTGCATACAGTCGCCAAAAGCACCAACCCCAGGTAATAAAAAATAATTAGACGATTTGAGATCAGAAATTTTGTTAGAAATAATAATTTCGATATCATTGTTAGATGAGACAGTTTTTAGGGCATTGAATACCGATTCAACATTGCCGGCACCGTAATCTATGATAGTTAATTTCATTTCTTATTGAAGAATTTAATTTTTTGAAAGTTTTTAGCTTTAATAAACGAAAAATCAAAATATGTTTTGCTTTTTATGACCATTTGCAATGCTTCAAAATCATTTTTGGCAAAAAAAAGCCCAACATAATTATATTTTAATTTATTTTGCAAATAATTGCACTTCCAGTTATAGGCATTAAGACCTATCATTAGGTGAAACAGAATTAACAAATAAAGATAATTAATATGCAGTAATTTACATAAAACCAAAATAACAGCGATATTGCCAAGATAAAACAAGCTTTCTTGCCACATTTTTTGATATAAAAACCAAAAAATGCCGAAGAAAAAAACCGACCAAGAAAAAGAGCTTTCTTTAATAACTAAAAGCTCTTCTACTTGACCATGATTATTGTGTTTTAATAAAGCATTATAGCCTATCATTTATAATTAAGATAAATTTAGAGCTTTTTTAACTTTTTCTACAATGCTAATAAAAGTTTCTGGCTGATGAACCGCCAAATCGGCAAGAACTTTACGATCAAGATCGATTTTGGCAAGTTTTAAGCCATTAATAAATTGCGAATAAATTAAGTTTTGTTGACGAACTGCGGCATTGATTCGCTGAATCCACAAGCCTCTCATATCTCTTTTTCTGACTTTACGGTCGCGATAGGCATATTGCAGGGCTTTTTCTACTTTTTCAATAGCTACTCTAAAACAATTTTTTGCTCTTCCGCGGTAGCCTTTGGCCATTTTTAAGATTTTTTTGTGTCTGGCTTTTTTGACAACACCTTTTTTTACTCTACTCATAAACTAAAAATAATAAGATTGAAATTAACGACTATATGGCATTTTGAACTTTAAAATGCTAGCAGAATGACCTTCGGACAAAATAGCAGATTTTCTGAGATTTCTTATTTGTCTTTGGCTTTTTTTGTTAAGATTGTGCCTCTTACCGGCTTGTTTATAAGATATTTTGCCAGTGCCAGTGATACGGAATCTTTTTTTGGCACTGCTGTTAGTTTTAACTTTTGGCATGTTTTTATTTTGTTTTATATTGCAGAAAAATAGGTAATTTAACACTTTAACTTGTGTTAAATATTTATAACCCATCAATCAAACAGAAATTATGTTATTTTGCTGTTTTTTGGTAATAGGCGTCCTGTTGTATGGATTAGATATCTTGTGATTATTACGCAATAATTCGATTAGCGATGTAATATTAAATCCGTATGTAAATTTGTCCGTGTCTGT
>RFXY01000065.1 GCA_009921385.1 Pseudomonadota bacterium | reverse complement strand
GGAATTTAGATCGAATCGTGATATTTATTTATGGAAATGGTATTAGATCAAACATTACCTGTTTTTGTTTAATGTAAAAATATCATATAAACAAAAATTATTTGTTGCTTTATTAGAAAAAGCTATTAGCATAAGGTTTTTAAAAATTTATTTGCATCTAAATTCATTCAGTTTTAGATGTATTTGTTTTAATTTTAACATCAAAAAATATGAGCATTTCCATTACACAGCTATCTAATCAAGGTTTAAACTACGAGTTTTTTGTTAATATTGCTTGGGATTTAATCGACCAAAAAATAGACAAAAGAACCGCTAAAGATCAAGAAAATTTTTCACTCAACGGCTTTCGTAAAGGTCAGGTTCCATTAAACATTATCAAAGAAAAAAATTTCACCCTATATTTAAGATCAGAACTAGAAACATTGGTCGACAAAACCATCAATAAAATCTTAGATGACAACAAAATTCAGCCAGCTTCCTACCCTAAAACTTATATTGAAAAGGCAAATCCAAACGAAAATGCCGAAATTAAAATCATCATCGAAGCAATGCCAACAATACCAGAAGTAGATTTAACTAAAATAAATCTCACTAAATACGAACTTATCTTGCAAGATGACTTGGTTGAAACTTTTGTTAATAGAAACTTAAAAGGTCTATTAAAGCAAACCAAACAACAACCAGATTATCAAGCAAAAATTGGTGATATCGTGGTTATTGATTATGCTGGCACAGTAGAAAATAACAAGTTTGAAGATGGTTTATACCAAAATCAAAAAATCGAGCTTGGTTCAAAAACTTTGGTTGCCAATTTTGAAGAACAAATGGTTGGTGCCAAAGAAGGCGATAAATTAACGGTGCAAGTTGCTTTTCCTGCCGATTATTTTAGACCAGTTTATGCTAATAAAAACGGTGCTTTTGAAGTTTCCATAAACGAAGTTTATTCTTACGAAAATCAAGAACTAAACGACGATTTTATTAAAGAAAAACTAGGTTTTGAAACAAAAGAAAAACTTTTTGAAAACACTCAGCAACAAATGAAAAAAGGCTACGAAATTACCTTAAAAAACATTGTTAAAAAAGAACTATTCGATCAGCTCGATTCTCAATACAAAATTGATTTACCAAAATCTTTATTAGAAAATCAATTAAAAGTAGTTGAAAATCAACAAGGTATCGAAAAATTAAATCAAGAACAAAAAACTAAACTAGCAGAAAGAATGGTTCGTTGTGGCATTATCATCAACGATATCGCTAATAAAAACAACATTAAAGTTGAAAAAGACGAATTCAATGCCAAAATAAGCGAAATTTTATCTTTCATACCAAATCAAGAAGAAGCAAAATTTTTCTTAGACGAATTGCAAGAAAATGATGAAATGGCAAATCAAATAGGAGGTTCAATCGTCGAAGAAAAAGTTCTCGATTTTATCAGCAATTATGCCATCATCACCACAAAACAAGTGCAAGATAAAGAAGTCGATCAAATCTGGTACGATCTTAATAACAATCCTAATTTCTAAAATATGAACGATTTTGTTAATGCTTTAAAACTCGTAGCCTTTCCTATTCATAAAGAAGGCTATAAATTTATCATAATTTTTGCCCTTGTAACTGCTTTATTAGCTATATTTAGTAGCAATTTAGGCTTGATAGGCTTGGTTCTTACTGCTTGGTGCATTTTTTTCTTTCGCGATCCAGATCGTATTTCACCAATTCAAGATAATGTCATCATTAGCCCAGCAGATGGTGTAATCACTAGGGTCGAATACAATGCAGATGCTCCAGAAGAACTTGGCTATAACAACACCAAATTTAATAAAATCAGCATTTTTCTTAATGTATTTAATGTTCATGTCAACAGAGTGCCATTTTCTGGTTCGGTAATTAAAATCATCTATAAGCCAGGCAAATTTTATAGTGCCAATGCCGAAGAAGCTAGTTTTGATAACGAAAGAAACTCGGTAGTCATCAAAACTGCCAGTGGTCACGAAATAATTTTTGTGCAAGTGGCGGGTTTGGTAGCCAGAAGAATAATCTCTGATCTCAAAGAGGGTCAAGAAGTTATCGCAGGTCAAAGATATGGCATAATTCGTTTTGGTAGCAGAGTTGATATGTATCTACCAGAAGACATAGAAATTCAATCTTTACTTGGTCAAACCATGATTGGTGGCGAAACTGTTCTTGCCAAAATCAACCATAAATAAAATAAAGTTTCTTAAATATGACTTCTGCAAATATTTTACAACTTATTGCTAAAAGAGAAGAGGCAACAATTGGCGGTGGCCAAAAAAGAATCGATATTCAGCATTCTAAAGGAAAGCTCACCGCTCGAGAAAGAATCGAAGTTTTGCTCGATCCAAACTCTTTTGAAGAATATGGTTTATATGTTGAACATCGTTGCATAGATTTTAATATGGATGATAAAAAACACCCAGGAGACGGTGTGGTTACTGGTCATGGCACAATTAATGGTCGATTGGTTTTTTTGTATAGTCAAGATTTTACTGTAATGGGCGGTTCGTTAGGCGAGGCACATGCCAAAAAAATCTGCAATATTTTAGATAAGGCAATGCAAGCAGGTGCTCCAATTATTGGCATCAACGATTCTGGCGGAGCTAGAATTCAAGAAGGGGTCGACTCTTTAGCTGGTTATGGCGAAATTTTTCAAAGAAATATCGATGCCAGCGGGGTTGTTCCGCAAATATCTCTAATTATGGGTCCTTGTGCTGGCGGGGCGGTTTATTCGCCTGCTCTTACCGACTTTGTAATTATGGTCGAAAACTCTTCTTATATGTTTGTAACTGGTCCAGATGTGGTTAAAACAGTAACTCATGAAACCGTTTCGCAAGAAGATTTGGGCGGTGCTTCTGTGCATGCCATTAAAAGTGGGGTTGCTCATCTATCTTTTAAGAGTGAAATAGAAGCCTTGTTGCAAACTAGAAGATTAATTAATTTTTTACCACTTTCCAATACACAAAAAGCTCCGCAAGTGCCCGTCAACGACAACCCCGATCGTGTCGATATTGCCCTTAACACTTTGGTGCCAGAAAACCCAAATCAACCCTATAATATGCGAGAATTGGTAGAAAAAATTCTCGATGAAAGTAATTTTTTAGAAATTCAACCAAATTATGCCAAAAATATTATGGTTGGCTTTGGCAGAATGGAAGGCTCAACAGTTGGCATTGTTGCGAACCAACCAATGCAATTAGCTGGCTGTCTAGATATCAAAGCAAGCGAAAAAGCGGCACGCTTTATTCGTTTTTGCGATGCTTTTAACATTCCGATCATTACTTTTGTTGATGTGCCAGGTTTTTTACCAGGAACCGATCAAGAACACAATGGCATCATTAAACACGGGGCAAAATTGCTCTATGCTTATGGTGAAGCTACCGTGCCAAAAATCACCATCATTACCCGAAAAGCTTATGGCGGTGCCTATATTGTGATGAACTCAAAACACTTAAAAGGCGATGTTAATTATGCTTGGTCAAATGCCGAAATTGCTGTAATGGGCCCCGAAGGTGCAGTTGAAATTATTTTTCGTGAAGATGCCAAAAATCCAGAAGCAAAAGCTAAAAGAGTGGCAGAATATCGTCAAAAGTTTGCTTCTCCTTTTGTGGCTGCATCAAGAGGTTTTCTTGACGAAGTTATTTATCCGCAAAACACCAGAAAAAGCATTTGTTTAGCTCTACAAATTTTAAAAAACAAAAAAGTCAATAAAATCTGGAAAAAGCACGACAACTTGCCTCTATAAAATCACCACAAAACCCTAAAAATAAACAAAAAAAATGACTCAGCAAAACAACGAAAAACAAAAACATGGTGTAGTAGCAATTGTTGGGGCTCCTAATGCAGGAAAATCAACCATCACCAATGCTTTAACTGCTGTTAAGCTTGCCATTGTTTCACCAAAAGTGCAAACCACCAGAACTTCTCTTAAAGCCATTATTAATCAAGAAGAAAACCAATTAATCATTATCGACACCCCTGGTATTTTTATTCCTCAAGATCATAGAATTTTAGAAAGAATAATTGTTAAAACAGCTTGGCAAGCACTAAGAGAAGCTGATCGCATTTGTTTTGTGGTTGATGTTTCTTGTGGCATAAATAAGCAAAATCAGCAAATAATTTCTGATCTCAAAAAAGAACAATTGCCCATCACTGTGGTGCTCAATAAAATTGATTTAGTAAAAAAATACAAACTTTTACAAATTATTGCCGATCTACAAAATTTAGGTTTAGATCAAATCATTCCAATTTCTGCCCTACAAAACGACGGCATAGAGCAACTAAAAAGCTTTTTATTTACACAATGTCAACAACCGGGTTGGCAATATCAACAAAACGAAATCACCACCGCTTCCCATCGTTTTTTAGCTAGTGAAATCACCAGAGAGCAATTATTTTTACATCTCAACCAAGAAATACCTTATCAACTCAATGTTTTAACCGATTCTTATCAAATTTTTGACAATAAATCAATTAAAATACATCAAACAATTTTAGTAAGTAAAAACAATCAAAAAACCATTATTTTAGGCAAAAATGGCGAAATGATAAAAAAAATCGGTATGCTCGCCAAGCAAGAAATTGCCAATCTTGTCAAAACAAGAGTTCATTTATTTTTATTTGTGAAAGTCAATGAAAACTGGATGAAAAATATTGACAATTTTGAAAATATCAAACTAGATAAAATACCACTATGAAAACACTGCTCGGAGTAAATATCGATCATGTTGCCACCATCAGAAATGCTAGGGGTGGCAATCATCCTTGTGTGGTTGAGGCGGCAATTATGGCTGAAAAATCTGGTGCCGATGGCATCACCGTGCATCTTCGCGAAGACAGAAGACATATAAAAGACATCGATTTAATAGAAATAAAGCAAAAAATTAATTTGCCAATCAACCTCGAAATGGCTGCCACCGCAGAAATGTTAACAATAGCTCAAAACATTAAGCCATACAGTGTTTGTTTGGTTCCAGAAAAAAGAAACGAAATCACCACCGAAGGCGGTTTAAATTTGGCAATGCATCAACAACATTTTGCCGATTTTATTTCTGTTCTCAAAAAGCAAAATATCTTGGTTTCTCTGTTTATCAATCCTGATTTGCCTCACATTGAAATTGCCAAAAATATTGGTGCCGACATTGTCGAGCTACATACTGGCGAATTTTGTCATAGTTTTGGCTCACAAAAAACCGCAGAAATCTATCAAAAACTTGTTACTTCGGCAAATTTTGCCAAAAAACTCGGTTTATCTTGCCATGCTGGGCATGGGCTAAACTATCAAACTGCTTTTGAAGTGGCAAAAATCAAAGAAATTACCGAATTAAATATTGGGCATTTTATCATCGGCGAAGCCATATTTTATGGTCTTCCTTATGTAATACAAAAAATGCAAAGAATTTTAAAACAAGCAAGAGAATAAATAAACAAAATGAAAAAATTATTATATTTTCTGGTTTTTATTTGTTCTTCTTTTACTAACTTGGCGGTTGCTCAAAATATTGTTATCAAACAAAATATACCACAAGCCAAAATGGTTGGCAGTTATTGTTTTAATGCTTTTGGTTTTAAAATTTATCACATCGAATTGTGGAGCAAAAATGGCAAATTCAACTACGAGCAACCTTTGGCATTAAGCATAACTTATCATAAAAATTTTTCTGCTTCGCAATTAGCGAAAAAAACCGCTACCGAAATGCAAAAAACCAACCAACTCACTCAACAGCAACTTGCAAAATATATGGTTTATATCAATAAATTATTTGTTGATGTTAAGAAAAACCAAAATAAAACAGCAATTTTTATGCCAAACGGCAACTTAACAATTTTTCTTGAGCAACAAAAAATTTCTGAAGTAGACGATTTAGAATTCGCCAAAGATTTTTTAAACATTTGGCTTAGCCCAAAATCTAGCTACCCAAAAATGTCTTCTGCCCTCACTAATACGATTTACACTAATTAAATTCCCCTTCTGTGGCGGGCGAAGCGAGGGCGGGGTATTGTCGGCAAGCAGATCTCGATCAGAATTCCCCTTCTTGTAGAAGGGGTGGCGACCGAAGGTCGACGGGGTAGT
>RFXY01000064.1 GCA_009921385.1 Pseudomonadota bacterium | reverse complement strand
GGACACGATATTGAAAAAATATGTAAAAATCTTGATAAGTTACATGAAATTAGAATAAAATATTTTCACCACTGGTTATATGAGGAAAAGGGAAATGTGATAGAAGATGCAAGAAATTGTATAAAATTTTTATATGAAGCGATTGGAGATATTTTTGAATGCGATGATGATAAACAGTCAGGAGTTTTATTTGTTAACAAAAGAATTCTTGATTGGATAAATAAATCAAGCAATGATAAGGCATAATGAACAGTGCCATTATCAAAGCCAAAACTAGAATATTAAAAAGCCAGAATATTAAAATGCACCAAATAAATTTAGACGAAATCAACATTGAGGTTATTTTAAAAAACATCAAAAATTTGCATCTTACCATTTTGCCGCCACTTGGTAAAGTGCGAATTTCTGCCCCAAAAAGAATGAAACTCGAAAATATCAAAATGTTTGCCCTAACCAAGCTGAGCTGGATAAAAAAACATCAAGCCAAAATGTTAAGCAAAGAAAGAGAAACAAAAAAAGCTTATGCAAACAACGAAGAGCATTATTTTTTAGGTGAAAAATATTTGCTAGAAGTGGTGCAAACCATCAAAAAAGCTAGTGCAGAGGTTATTGATGGGCATATTATTTTAAACATCAAAAATCATTTTGGTGAAGCAGAAAAAAAACATTTATTGCAAAATTGGTATCGTAAACAACTTACAGAAATCGTGTGGCAACTCATTGCCAAATGGGAAAAAACTATGAATTTACAAATTGCCGAGTTGCAAATTCGCCAAATGAAAACCAGATGGGGCAGTTGCCACATTGGCAAGAAAAAAATCATCATCAATTTAGAGCTAGCCAAAAAACCGCTGCACTGCCTCGAATATGTGGTGGTGCACGAAATGGTGCATTTGTTTGAAAGAAAACACAACCAAAGGTTTAAAAATTATATGACTCAATATTTGCCTAATTGGCAAGCTTGCAAACAACAGCTAAATTCTTTGCTAGTTTAAACAGGGGGGAATTTTACACCGAGAACTGCTAGACGATACTACCCCGTCCGGGCTTCGCCCGCCACCCCTTCTACAGAAGGGGAATTCAGATCGAGATCTGCTAGACGACACTACCCCAGCGCTTCGTTAGTGCAGGGAATTCAGATCGAATGCGGAGCAAAATTCCCCTTTTTTAGAAGGGGTGGATTTTTTGCGATAGCAAAAAAGACGGGGTAGTGTCGGCAACACACGGTAAGATCTTTTGAAAAAACATTTGCGATCGTCTCCCAACACTACCCCGTCTTTTCGCATAAGTTTGCACTTATGCGAAAATCCACCCCTTCTACAAAAGGGGAATTCTGATCGAGTTCTGCTAGACGACACTACCCCAAAACTTCGCAGGCACCATTTTTTGTAAAAAGAAGGGAAATTATTATTTATCGAGTTCTTGTGAAAGTAGGTTAAAAAGAGTGAGGCAAAAATTGTTGGCTCGTTCTTGAAAGTGATTAATTTTGGCACTAAACACATTATAAAAAAACACTGCAGGAATTGCTGCGAACAAGCCAATTGCAGTGGCCAGCAAACTTTCGGCAATGCCAGGGGCAACCACCGCAAGACTAGTGTTTTTGCTAAGAGCAATGCTTTGAAAAGAGTTCATAATACCCCAAACCGTGCCAAATAAACCAACAAAAGGGGTGATCGAGCCAATAATTGCCAACACATTTAGGCCGTGCTCAATTTTTTGCAACGATTTATTGCAAGCAATTTGCATTGCATTATTTAGCCTCGTTTTAAAAGAATCAATTTTTTCAACACCCTTGCTAACAACAATGTGAACATCATTGTTTTTCCATTCGTGCAAACAAGAAAGAAAAATTCTTGCCAGCGGATGATTGTTGTTTTTAGTGGCAAAGTCATAGATTTGATCTATATTTAGATGCTGTTCAAACAAATCTTCGAATTCGTCGCTTCTTTTTTTCAGCAGACGAAATTTAAAAAATTTATCACAAACCGTCGCCCACGAAAAGATTGATGCTCCAACCAAAATAATAATCACTAACTGCACCACAAAATCTGCCTGCAAGATAAGATTTAGCATAGAAAAAGAAGTTTTAGTCATAAGGTTATTCCTCCAAAAGTTCACGTTTACCAGAAATATTGGGGGCAGAAATAACACCTTCTGCCTCCATTCTTTCAATTAAAATTGCCGCCCGATTATAGCCAATGCGAAGTTGCCTTTGCACATAACTAATTGATGGTTTTTTGTCTCTTTTCACAATCGCCAAAGCTTGTCGGTAGAGATCTTGGTCGCTACCTTGCCCACTTTCATCGGGTAAAAAAGAATTAGAGCCATTTTGCTTGCCTTCGGGTTGTTTAAAATTTTCAAAATCGATGTTTTCTGCTTGATTTTGCAGGTGCATAAAATCTTGTTGTTTAATAAAATGCACTATACCTTCGATTTCGCTATCCGAACAAAATGGAGCATGAATTCGAGTCATTTTACTACCACCCGACATATAAATCATATCGCCTTGCCCCAAAAGTTGCTCTGCCCCTTGCACCCCCAAAATAGTGCGACTATCAATACGTGAAGTAACCTGAAAAGAAATTCGAGTAGGAAAGTTGGCTTTAATCACCCCAGTAATCACATCAACCGAAGGTCGTTGTGTAGCCATAATCAGATGAATGCCCGCCGCCCTTGCCATTTGTGCCAACCTTTGCACCGAACCCTCAATGTCTTTACCTGCCACCAACATTAAATCGGCCATTTCGTCGACAATCACGATGATAAAAGGTAATTTTTTTGGCTCAAATTCTATTTCTTCAAAAATCGGCTTGCCGTTTGTGGGCTCATAGCCTGTTTGCACTTTTTTGAGTAATTTTTCGCCACTCACCAAGGCTTTTTCGGCTTTTTCGTTATAGCCAGCAATGTTTCGCACCGAAAAACTCGACATTAAACGATATCTTTCTTCCATTTCTGCCACCACCCATTTTAAAGCAATCACCGCCTTGCCAGGCTCGGTTACCACAGGCGAAAGCAGGTGCGGGATGCCGTCATAAATTGAAAGCTCTAGCATTTTTGGATCAATCATAATAAAACGGCACTCATCGGGCCTTAATTTAAACAAAATAGATAAAATCATCACATTTAAGCCCACCGATTTGCCCGAGCCCGTGGTGCCTGCAATCAACAAGTGAGGCATTTTAGCTAAATCGGCGATCAGCGGTTCGCCTGCAATGTTTTTGCCTAAAATAATGGGCAAATTGTGAAAAGAATCTTGATATTGCTCAGATTCTAACAATTCTCTTAAAAAGATAGCTTCTCTTTTTAAATTAGGCAACTCAATGCCGATAGAGGTTTTACCTGGTATCACCGCCATTCGAGCCGAAATGGTACTCATCGACCGAGCAATATCGTCGGCCAACGAAATAACCCGAGCCGCCTTGGTGCCTGCCGATGGCTCAAATTCGTGTAAAGTTACCACAGGCCCCACTTTGGCACCAAGAGAATTGCCGTAGACTCCAAAATCTTCTAACACTTTAAGGAGCATTTTTGCTTGATGATCAAGGGTTTCTTTGTTGATTCTTTTATGATTATTTTCGGCAATTGGTTGCAACAAATTGACAGTAGGAAGTTGATAATCTGGGCCATTTTGTTTGGTTTTTAGGTTTTTTAACAGCTGTTTTTGAGTGGTAATGTTGTTATGTTTAGTAGAGATCCGCTCTTCTTTTGGCTCTATTTTTGGCATTGGTAATTTTGATTTTTTTGCAGATGTTTCGAGATTTTTTTTGGTTAATAAAGAACAAATTTTTTGATAAAAATATTCGCTAAAAAAACGAAAAATTGCCATAGAATAACGAAAAACATATCGCCAATCTTGCCACGAAACATCAAAAACAAAAGAAAAAGAAAACAAAAGCAACAACAAAGAACCAATAAACAAATAAACAAAATAATTTTGATGACAAAGTTTTAGCAAGAAAAAACCAACCGCCCCGCCAAAAGAAACAAAATCCCACCAGTTAAAATTAGGCAAAAAAGCTAGAAATAAACAAAAATTTAATAAAATAAAGGGTAAGGCGATGAGTTTTAAGGCAAAATGCTTAATAATTTGTTTGTTAAAAATTTTCATACCAACAAACCACAACAGCAACACAAAAAACCAGCTCGCCAAGCCAAATATTTGCAGAGATAAATCGGCAATTTTTGCCCCTAAAATACCAAAAAAATTTCGCACATCGTCGGTAGCAATGGTAATTGAATTAGAAAAAGCAGGATCGTTGCCATCAAAACTAAACAAAATTAAAGCATAAGAAACAGCAAGCAAAATCAAACAAACACCCAATAGTTTTAGCAATATTTGTGTAACAATATATTTTAAAGCATTATTTTCTGACATGGTGATAATTGTGGTTTTTTATTTTAAGGCACTGTTGCATCCAAAATTTATTTTAATTATGATTTTTTAACAAAAAAGTTGCAACAAAAAAAACAACCAATCATTGTCAAAGTTAAAGTAGGAGCAATGCTTAAATTATATTGACTGGCAATTGCAATGCCAACAAAAGTTAAAGATAACGAAAATAATAGGCTAAAAAACAACATTTGCTGTGGCGATTTGGCGAAAATTTTGGCAATACAAGCAGGTAAAATCAATAAAGCAGAAACCAAAAACACTCCAACAATTTTTAAAGCAAATGCAATCAACAAGCCCAAAACGATGGTAGTGCAAAATTTGATTTTTGCCACTGCGATATGCTGTGTTTTTGCCAAATCTTCGTTAATAACAATAAACAAAATATCGTTAAAAAAATAATACAAATAACCCAAAGAAAATAAAGCAATTATCAGCAAAATCAAGATATCTTGAGAATTAATAGCCAGCACATCGCCCATCAGCAGTGTGTTAAAATTAAATTTTTGCATACTAATATCGTTAATTAAAAAAGCTAAAGAAATACAAAAATAGGCAACAACCATAATGATTGCGGTGTGTTGAAAAAAATTTTTGTATATTAAAAAATTAATTATTATAATAAAAAACAGCACAAACAATAATAAAATCAAGTTTTGTTGATTGGGCAAAAAGTTTGCTAAAACTAATCCTAAAATTAGTGAATGAGCCATAGCATCGCTAAAATAGGTAAGTTTTTGCCACAAAACTATTGGGCCAAACAGTGAGGTAACTAAGCTTAAAAGCAATAAAGCTAAAAATGGCTTAAATAAAATAGCAATTAACATAAAATTTATGAAAAATAATAGCACAAACAACAAAAATGCCTTGCATAATTTTATGCAAAACCAAAACAATAAGAATACACCAGATAATTCAAAAACACAAAGTAAATTTTCTGCCAAGAAAAAAAGAGAAGAAAACGAAGATTATCAAGATTTAAGCGACGAAGAAATCGCTGAAAAAGAAGAATTGCTTGAAGCGAAAAAAAATTCCAACTATATGGCTTCTCGTTATAACAAAAGCCAGATGAGCAAAATGGCGATAAGAGATTTATTTATAAGGTATGGTTTGGTTGCTTTTATTGTTATTTTATTAGTGATGGGGCTAATTAAATCTGCAATAAAAATGTTTTAATGAAGCTTGAAAAATTAGTCTAGTAAAATAAATGTTTTTATTTTACTATTGTCTAATCTAGAATTTTTGGGCCTCATTGCTTTGGTTGGATATTGCGAACTATCTATTGCCACAATATCTTTTAAAACTATGTTTTGATCTATAGATTTTAATTTTTCTAGTATTTGACAAGCAAAAAGATGCCACGACATATAGATGCCGTTGTTTAGATGATATATTCCGCTTGGAATTGACAAAGATTTTATGCTGTTTTTGGCGACAAAATCTACATCGGTGGGGCTTCCGATTTGATCGCCCACCACACTAATTGTTGATTTTTGTTGGGCTAATTTGGTTATGGTATTGACAAAATTTTTGCTATTTGGATTATAATTATAAAGCCAAGAAACCCTGAAAATTAAATAAGAACAGCCTGATTTAACAATTTTCTCTTCTGCCCATAATTTGGTTTTGCCATAAAAATTGAGGGGTTGCAAGTTGTTTGTATTATTTTCTAAAAAAGGTAAATCGCCACTGCCGTCAAAA
>RFXY01000063.1 GCA_009921385.1 Pseudomonadota bacterium | reverse complement strand
AATATTACCTTGTTTTAGCACCCAACGAGAAGGTCTCTACGAAAGAGGTTTTTGAATCAAGAGCATGTTTATAAGGGTTTAAATGTCCAACAAGGTACTTATCAACTGATGTAACACCTTTTTCGTCAATCTCTACTGGATTGTGATGGTCAATTACAATTGATTCATATCCTAAAGTTTTAATTAATGGGGGTGGAGTTGCAAAAAAAATCACTATCGATGCTAGCTTGCTGGTTGCTGACGAAAAAGAAATTTTAGAAGATCTCATTATTGCCGCTTTTAATGATGCCAAAAAAACTTCCGACGACCAATCAAGCGATATGTTAAAATCGGCAACTGCTGGTATGCCATTGCCTGCTGGGTTTAAATTTTAACTCAAAAATTATGCACCAAGAAAGCACTCAATCTAACAATTGCAAGCCAGAACTTAGCCAAAAATCTCCTTTATCTTCTATTGATAATCAACAGCTACAAGAAGTTTTGCAACTATTTGCCTTGCCTTTTAACGATCTCTTGTTTCAAGCTTCCCAAGTTCATCGACAACACCAACAACCAAACCAAGTGCAAATCAGCACTTTACTTAGCATCAAAACTGGCTCTTGCCCCGAAAATTGCAAATATTGTCCGCAATCAGCTCACTACGATACAGGCCTGCAAAAACAAGATATGTTAAGCATTGAAACCATCAAAGAGGCCGCCCTCAATGCCAAGCAAAGTGGAGCTTCCCGTTTTTGCATGGGTGCAGCTTGGCGAAACTTGCATAATCGCGATGTCGATAATATTTGCCAAATCATTGCAGAAGTAAAAAACTTAGGCCTTGAAACCTGTATGACTCTTGGCATGCTAACCGCCGAGCAAAGTGTTGCCCTAAAAGAAGCTGGGCTTGATTATTATAATCACAACATCGATTCTTCGCCAGAATTTTATGAACAAATTATTAGCACTCGAAGCTTTGACGATCGCCTTACCACTCTCAAAAATGTGCGAGAAGCTGGCCTAAATGTTTGCTCGGGTGGCATTGTTGGCATGGGCGAAACCCGAGAAGATCGAGCAAAAATGTTGCTGATTTTAGCGAATTTGCCCACTCCTCCAGAATCGGTGCCAATCAATATGCTGGTAAAAGTGGCAGGCACTCCGCTTGAAAATATAGCAGATTTCGATCATTTCGAATTTATAAGAACCATTGCAGTTGCCAGAATCTTAATGCCAACTAGCAAAATAAGGCTTTCGGCAGGCAGAGAGCAAATGAACGAACAAACTCAAGCTTTGTGTTTTTTTGCTGGTGCCAACTCTGTTTTTTATGGCGAAAAACTATTAACCACCAACAATCCACAAACCCAAAAAGACCAGCAACTATTTACAAAGCTGGGTATCAACACTGTTTAACACAAAATATGAATTTTAATTTAAAAAACCACCATAAAGATCTGCTATTTTTACCGCTTGGCGGTGCCAATGAAATTGGTATGAATCTCAATTTATATCATCTCAACGGCAAGTGGCTGATGATCGACTGCGGAATTGGCTTTGCCTATGATGTTCCCGGTGTTTCTATGATGACTCCCGATATTTCTTTTTTGCAACAAATCAAAAAAAATTTACTAGCTTTAATCATCACCCACATTCACGAAGATCATTTAGGTGCGGTGGTGCATTTATGGCCCGAAATACAGGCTCCAATTTATGCTAGTAATTTTGCCATTAATTTTTTGCAAAGCAAACTTTCTGAAACCAAGTTTGCCAAATCTGTGCCTTTGCATAAAATTCAGAGCAAAACTTTAAAATTACATCCGTTTGAGTTAGAATTTATCGGCCTCACTCACTCGGTTCCCGAAATGCAAGCAGTGCTCATCAAAACCGAGGCTGGCAACATTTTACACACCGGCGACTGGAAGCTCGACCCCGACCCCGTAGTAGGAAAGCCTAGCGATCTAGAAACAATCAAAGCCTATGGCGATAGCAATCAAATTTTAGCCATGGTGTGCGATTCAACCAATGCCATTAATGCTGGGCATTCTCGGTCAGAAGGCGAGCTTTATATGTCTTTAAAATCTTTAATGCTCAATCGACAAGGCTTAATTGGGGTTACCACTTTTGCCTCTAATTTAGCCAGAATTCACACCATCGCCAAAATTGCCACCGAAATTGGTCGAAAAGTTATTTTAGCCGGCTTTTCTTTGCACCGACTCTACGAAGTTGGCAAAAAAAGCGGTTATGATTTTGAAAATTGCCATTTTATTTCTGAAAGAGAACTAAAAATTTACAACAAAAACGAAGTTTTAGTAATCTGCACAGGTTGCCAGGGCGAATCAATGGCCGCGGCCCGTAAAATCGCCACCAATTCTCATCCGGTTATTCATTTTAGCAAGGGCGATCTGATGATTTTTTCTTCGAAAATTATTCCTGGCAACGAAAAGAAAATTTTTGAACTATTCGATTTGCTTGCCAAAAAACAAATCGATGTTTTAACTGAAAAAGATCATTTCGTGCATGTTTCTGGGCATCCTTCGCAAACAGAATTGCAAATTATGTATGATTTGGCAAAACCAAAAATTGCCATCCCTGTGCATGGCGAATTTATTCATACCAAAACTCATTGCGAGCTAGCCATCGAGTGCGGGGTGCAAAAAGCCATTCAAACAGAAAACGGCTTGGTAATTAAAATCGATGCACAAAATCCAACCGCTTCTTTGGCAGTGGGTTTTGTAAAATCTGGCTATTTAGGAGTTGATGGCAAACAATTACTCGATTTAAACTGCGAAGTTATTAAAGAACGAAAAAAATTACAAGATAGTGGTGCGGTTTTTGTTTCTTTGTATCTCGACAAACAATTAGTTCGACAAAAACAATCAAAAATAATCTGTGTCGGCTCTTACGATTTAAAAGAAGACAGGTTGGCATACGATCTTATCTACAAAGAGCTTGATTCGTTATTAAAAGGCAAGGCAAAAGAAACCAAACTCGATGATAAATCATTTTCTTTTAATTTTCTCAAAAAGAAAAAAGCTTTCGACTATTCCAAAATCGCTCTTGAACTCGAAAAAGCCAGCAAAAATAAATTAGCCAAAATTTTTAACGACTTGATGGGCAAAAAACCTGTCATAGAAATGAACATTATTATTGAAAAATGATTATTTTAGCCTTTATTGGTATGTGCTTTGCTTGGGGCTTTAGCTGGTTTGCTATGAAATTGCAAATCAGCACCCAACTTGTTGCACCAGAAATATCGTTATTTTATCGTTTTTTTGCGGTTTCAATTCTTATGTTTGCAGTTTCTTGGCTTAGCAAAGCTAGGCTGAAACTTAAAAAAACCGAATTAATTTATTTGCTTTTCATCGCTCTTTGTAATTTTTCTGTCAATTTTTTTATTGGCTATCACACCACCAAAATTATTCCTAGTGGCATTATTGCCGTTATTTTTAGCCTTTCGGTAATCAGTTCAGAACTAATCAAATCGTGGCTTAGCGGTCATAAAATTAGCAAACGAATTATGCTTAGTGGCTTTATTGGCACCATTGGTTTGGCTTTTTTTATTTTGCCTAATGTTTTGCATAAAAACAGCAGTTTTTCAGCGATTGGCTTTGTTTATGCTTTTTTGATGATGTTAATTTTTTCGTTTGGCAACTATTTAGTGGCTTGCAACAACAAAAAAAATCACACTCCACTTTTCACCACCATTTCTTTTGCTTCGGCTTTTGGGGCAGGCTATTTCTTGCTTTACAGCCTAATTATGGGTTATCAATTTAATTTTGATTACAGTTATTCTTATGTTGGTTCGTTAATTTATCAGATTTTCTTTGCTTCCATTTTGGCTTTTATTTGTCTATATTATTTAATCAGCCAAATTGGGGCCGCCAAAGCAAACTACACCGCCTTGGTTTATCCTGGCATCGCCTTGTTGGTTTCGAGTTTTTTTGAAAATTATCAATTTCAAACAATCAGCACCATCGGCTTTTTCTTAATTATTATCGCACTTTCTCTTGACTTTTTTTATCAAAAAATTTTTAAATAACTGCCAAATATGCCTGTTGAAAATCTTGCTGTTCAGCCTCAATTGAAAATTATCGCCGACCATCTTCGCTCTTCTTGTTTTTTAATTGCCGACGGCATTTTACCAAGCAACGAAGGCAGGGGATATGTGTTAAGGCGAATTATGCGAAGAGCGATGTTGCAATGCTATAAACTCGGCAAAAAACAACCAATGATGCATTTGTTGGTTAATGTGCTAATTGCCGAAATGGGCGAAGCTTATCCAGAACTAATCAGAGCAAAAGATACCATTACCGACACTTTATTTTTTGAAGAGCAAAAGTTTTTAGAAACACTCGAAAAAGGGCTGAAAATATTAGACGAAACTAACATTGAAAATCAACAATTATCTGGCGAAATTGCTTTTAAACTCTACGACACTTATGGCTTTCCGCTCGACTTAACTCAACAAATCTGCCAAGACAAAAGCATCACGGTCAATTTAGCCGAATTTGAAACAGCAATGCAACAACAAAAAGAAAAAGCCAAAAATAGCTGGGTTGGTAGCGGTGAAAAAGCCGAAGATTCTTTGTTTTTTGCTTTGCAACAACAATTTGGCAACACCGAGTTTTGTTATCACACTTCAACCAGTGCCAAAGCAACTATTTTAGGCATTTTAGTTGGCAACGAACTAGTAGAAAAAATCGATTTTAATCAGCAAAATACATCACAACAAATTTATATCATTCTCAACCAAACCCCATTTTATGCCACTTCTGGCGGTCAAAAGGGCGATGACGGCAACATTATTTTACAAGAACACTACCAAGAAAACCTTAACTACCAGCAATTACCTAGCTTTCTCGATATCAAAGAAACCAAAAAAGTGGCAGGCGGTTTGTTTTTGCACCTAGTTGCATGCGGGTGCGGTCAATTTGTGGTTGGCAACCAAGTGATGGCTTTGGTTAATCAGCGAAATAGGCAGTTAAGAGCTCAAAATCATTCGGCAACTCATCTTTTACACAAGGCATTGAAGCAGGTTTTAGGAAATGCCATAACTCAAAAAGGCTCAAATGTTGATGCCACACAACTCACTTTTGATTTTAATTTCAATCGAGCCGTCACTTATTTAGAATTACAACAAATCGAAGAGTTGATAAATTTTTATATCAGGCAAAATTCACAGGTGCAAACTAAAATCAGCACCTTGCAAGAAGCAAAAGAAAGCGGTGCCGAAGCTCTTTTTGGCGAAAAATATGCCGACACAGTAAGAGTGGTGCAAATGGGGCAATCGCACGAATTATGTGGCGGAACACATGTGGATTGTACCGGCAACATTGGTTTGCTAAAAATTATCAGCGAAAACGGCATTGCTTCTGGCATCAGAAGAATTACCGCCAAAACTGGTTTTTATGCTCTGCAACATCTCAAATTACAAGAACAAAAACTTTATGCCTTGCTTGATTCTTTAAAAGTCAAACAACAATTTGAAGAAGTAAAAATCGCTGAAAATCAATTTTTATCAAATAAAGTTGGCTTTGATGACACTAGTTTTTTTCTCGATGAAAAACAAGAAAACATCATTCACAACACTCAAGAACAGGCAACTTCTTTGGTTTTGCAAAAAACTAGCCAAATTGGCTTTGATTTTTTACAACAAATCAAGCAAAAAGATAAAGAAATACAACAACTAAAACAACAGCTTTGGCAGCAAGATTTGGCTTGTATTAACATCAAAAATCTTGCTCAACATTGCTTGATTCATCAAACTTTTAACAATGCCACAATAGTTGATTTACGAAATATTTTAAACCTCTATCAAACTCAACAAACACAGCATCACTCAACAAAAATTATTGTCTTTTTTGGCATCGAAAACAACAACAAGGTTAATGTTTTGTTGGCAAGCAATGTTATTGATTTTGATGCTAGCAAAAACATTGTTAATCTGGTTGAAATTTTGCAAGGCAAAGGCGGTGGCGGTAAAAAAGATCTGGCCATGGGTTCTGGTGTGGCTATCGCTAAAATTCCGCAAGCGATTGATTTTGTAATCAATGCCGTTTCCACAATTTAAACCAAAAATTGTCATAAAAAGTGCTTGCAAAAAAGAAGCCAGTTTTTATAATTTATGTT
>RFXY01000062.1 GCA_009921385.1 Pseudomonadota bacterium | reverse complement strand
CCAAAAGCAATTATTTTGCATCCCGGCCCCATCAATCGACAAGTTGAAATTGATGCCGATCTTGCTTATGATCTTGAAAAATCTTGCATTTTAGATCAAGTAAAAGCAGGTGTGGCGGTGCGAATGGCAATTTTACAACATTTAAATTTTGCTGTTTGTTAGATAATACCAATTCCACTAATTAAACCACACTTCGATCTAATCACCCTCCCGCTTTACGGGAGGGTCGAAGGCGAAGCCTTCGGGGAGGGGTAAATAATGTTATCAACACAACTAGAATTTGAGTTTGTGATATATTTTATACCCCCTCCCAAAGTTTGCGATGCAAACTTTTGCCCTCCCTCGAGGGGAGGGCGATAAGATTGAAGTGCTGTATTTATTTGTGGAAAGGGTATTAGATTGACTTGCAAACGCTACACCACCACCTCTTTCAAGGGAAGGGGAATTTAGTGAGCTAAAAATTTTTCTACTTCAAGAGCAGACATACAACCAGTGCCGGCAGCTGTTACTGCTTGTCGGTAGATTTTGTCTTGAATATCGCCTGCTGCATAAACACCTGGCAAATTGGTGGCGGTTGAATTTGGTTTGGTGATAATGTAGCCTTCTTCATCTAGCATTAAACCGGTATTTTTGAAAAGATCCGAATTTGGCTTGTGACCAATGGCAATAAAAATGCCGTCAACAGCAATTTTCTTAGTGCTAGCATTTTGGGTGTTAAGTAAAATTGCCGAATTTACTGCTTTTGGATTGTCGGTGCCTAAAATTTCTTGCAAAGTATGGTTAAAAATCACTTCGATTTTGCTATGTTTAAACACTCTTTCTTGTAAAATTTTTTCACCACGAAAAGAATCTCTTCTGTGCACCAAATAAACCTTGCTAGCATGATTGGTAAGATACAAAGATTCTTCTAAAGCGGTGTTTCCGCCGCCCACCACCATCACTGTTTTGTTGCGAAAGAAAAAGCCGTCGCAAGTGGCACAACCAGAAACTCCAAAGCCCTGAAAATGTTTTTCTGAAGCGATCCCCAACCATTTTGCCTGAGCTCCCGTGCAGATGATAACAGAGTCAGCAGTGTAAGACGAGCCACTTTCGGTGTGAAGAAGAAAAGGTTTTTGGCTAAAATCAACTTGATTGATATGTTCTTCGATAATATTGGTGCCAACATGCAAAGCCTGTTTGTGCATTTGTTCCATAAGCCACGGCCCCTGAATTGTCTCGGCGAATCCGGGAAAATTTTCAACATCGGTGGTGATGGTAAGTTGCCCACCGGGTTGGTAGCCAGCAAAAAGTATGGGCGATAAATTGGCTCGTGCAACATAAATAGCGGCGGTATAGCCAGCGGGACCAGAGCCAATAACGGCAACTTTACAATGATTATTTGACATATTTTATTTGATTAGGTTGTTTTGTTTTAATTCTGTTAAAGCTTCGTTAAAGTCTTTTAAAAAATCTTGATTTTGTATGAGCCCACCAAGCAAAACCAAGGCAAGTTGCTTTCCGCCTTGAAGATCTTGCGGGTAGTGCATACCAACTTGCACTCGATGCCAAGCAATATCTTGAGCTCGATTTTTAAAATCAACGGCTTGTTTAGGCATTAATAAAGACAAAACAGATGCCCAAAGATAGCTACCAGTGGTGTGCCCGCTTGGGTAGGCATAGCCATTGCTTGCCGGAATTATTGCTTGAATTGTTTTGTTTGCTAAATAGGGCCGAGTAATTTTGTAATGATTTTTGATTTTATCCATCGCAAAATAAGAGGTTGCCCCAACTCTATCGAGTAATTTGTATAGCTTTGGCAATTTATTTCGTGAAAGATTGTTGTTGATATATTCGGTGACAATTTCTGGCCTCATTTCTTTTTCGTCGAGAGCAAAATCGATATCTTTTGACTCGATATTTTTTTGTAGTTCGATAATTTGTTTTATTTCTTCGTGCAGTTCTTTGCTCTCTAGCAAAGCTGGCGAATCGATAACGGTTGGCTTGATGTTGGTGGCATCGAAATAGGGTTTATGAAAAACTTGCTTGGCAAAAGAATTGCTTAATGAAAGGGTGATGATTGAAAAAAAATACAAAATAGCCAGCAATTGTTTTTTGATTTTCATAAGAGAAGAAAAATAATTGTATTTTATAAAAGAAAACTTAAAATTTTCATTTGGTTGATGATTATAAAGTAAAAAAAATAATCAGCAATATAATTTTATGTTTTTTAATTAATCTATATTTTGTGTTAAAATCTGCATTTTTTGGTGTTTTTTTTATTATATTGATTGTTTATTGCGATTTATACAGTAAAAATTATGTATTTGATTTATTACACTACTATGCAGTTGTTGAAAATAATCAAAATCCACAAATTTATTTTAATCAATATCTATCTTTTGTTTATGTGCAAAACAACGGCATCAGTTTTGGCTTGTTTGATAATTTTGCTAATGGCAAAACAATTTTTGCGATCTTGCAGGCCTCAATTGCTTTTGTGTTGTTGTTTTTTATGATAACGGCAAAATATTTTCATCTTAGCATTGCCTTTAGCCTGATTATTGGTGGTGCTTTTGGCAATGTGATTGATCGCTTACAAAACGGTGCAGTCACCGATTTTATTGATTTTCATATTGCAGGCTACCACTGGCCGGCCTTTAATTTGGCCGATAGTGCGATTTTTCTTGGAGTTATGATTTTACTTGCCTACGAAATTTTTTTTAAAAAAAGTAAATTATGATAAAAACTTGCTATTTTAAAAATATTGCCATAATATTTTCTTTGGTATTAGTTTTTGTTTTGACAGGTTGTGCTAAAACAAAGGTCAATCCGTTGCTTATGCCGCCTGGTTTTTCTGATTTACCAATCGCCGAAACATCAGAAAAATAAATTAACAATTTTTAAAAATTTTTATGCTTAATTTCATCTCTACAGCCGTTGCCCAAGAAGCAACTAATAATGCTTCTGCTGGTTTTTCTTTCATTAATTTTGTGCCAATTGTTCTTATTTTTGTGGTATTTTATTTTTTTATCATACGTCCGCAAAGCAAAAAAATGCAAGAACATAAGCAAATGATAGATGGTCTTAAAGTTGGGGCAAAAGTAATCACCAACAGCGGTATTATTGGTAAAATTAAACAAATTAAAGAGCAAGAAATAACCCTAGAAATCGCCGAAAATATCGAAATTATTATTTTAAGAGACTATATTTTACAGCCAAAAGATAAAGCTGAAGTAGCTGTGGCAAATGTAAAAGAAAATAAAAAATCACACAAACATCAAAATAAAAAATAGTTTATGCTAATTTTTTCTAAACTTAAAATAACCATAATTTGCTTTTTTGCTTTGTTGGCATTTTATCTCGCTTTGCCAACCTTTTTGCAAAAAAAATTAAATCAAAATACCGATAATCAGTCAAAAATATTAAAAATTTTTGCCAATGGAGCCAAGGCAAACTTGGGCCTAGATCTGCAAGGTGGGGCACAAATTTTATTAGAAGTTGATGATAAAAGCTATTTACAAGAACAGCTCGAAAACATTTTGGTCGATCTCAAAAACGAATTTTATCAAGAGCAGTTCGCTATTTTACCGGTTTTATCGAGCAACGAAATTGTTTTTTATAATCAAAGCAATTACGATAACAAGAAAATTAAAAAAATCATTAACAAAGTCGCGCCAAATCTAGATTTCAAACAACAAGACAGTGCTTTTAAAATGTTTTTCTCCGATGCCGAAATCAGCAAAATCAAAAAAAAGCTCGGCGAGCAATCTATCGAAATAGTTCGGCGTCGAATTGATGAAAATGGCACAAAAGAGCCCGCCATTATGATGCAAGGTCAGAACCGCATTTTATTGCAAGTGCCGGGCATTGAAAATAATCAGCAATTAAAGCAAGTTTTAGGCAAAACCGCCAAACTTACTTTTCATTTGCTTGCAGAAGATAATCATTACGATTCTTTTCAGGTGAACGATGCTAGTGGTAGAGTTTATAACTTGCAAAGCACTGCTATCATTACAGGAGATATGCTCGAAAATGCCACCGCCACCTACCACGAAGGCAAACCAGCCGTTTCGTTTAGTTTCAACAAAATTGGTGCGCAAAAATTTGCCGACATCACCAAAAAAAATCTAGGCAAAATTTTTGCTGTGGTGCTAGACAACAAAATTGTCACCGCCCCTGTTATTAATAGCCCAATTACTAATGGTTCTGGGGTTATTTCTGGCTCTTTTTCTACTGAAGAAGCCAATCAAGTTGCCTTGTTGCTTCGTGCTGGTGCCTTGCCAACTCCTCTTAAAATTATTGAAGAAAGAGTTATTGGCCCGTCTTTGGGGCTTGATTCGATTCGCAATGGCAAAATTTCTGCTATAGCGGGTGTTGTTTTGGTGGCAATTTTTATGGTGGCATTTTATGGCACTTTTGGTGTTTTTGCCAACATCGCTCTTTTGGTTAATCTTGCCATTATTATTGCAGTGCTAGCCCTTCTTGGTGGCACCCTTACTTTGCCTGGCATTGCTGGCATTATCCTTACTATCGGTATGTCGGTTGATGCTAATGTGTTGATATTTGAAAGAATAAAAGAAGAGCTAAACAATAAAAAATCGGTTTTTGTTGCGGTTGAACAGGGTTTTAGCCAGGCATATCGCACCATTCTTGATTCTAACATCACCACTCTTATTATTACCTTCTTTTTATATAATTTTGGCAACGGCTCAATTAAAGGATTTGCCATTACTCTTTCTATTGGCATTATGTCTTCAATGTTTACTGCGGTTTTGTTGACAAGAATGTTGATTGCTCTATGGTTGCGAAAATATAAACCACAAAAACTAGCTCTCAATTAATGCTTTACCATTGCTTGTGTTTGTTAATTTTTAATCTTGTTTTTTCTTCTGTTGTTTTTGCAGGCAACAAAAATTCTAACCGCACTATTTTAAAAGCAAATAGTATTGTAGGCAATAAAAATAGCAAAAAACTCACCGCCACTGGCAATGTTGAGGCCATAAACCCTCCCTATTTATTAAAAGCCGATGATGCAGAATACGAAAATAAAACTATTTCTGCTTTTGGCAAAGTAATTATCAATAATTTAGAAGCAGGCAAGGTTTTTGCCAAGCAAGCCAAGGTTTCGGATGATTTTAAAACTGGAGTTTTTGATTCTGCAAAAATTCTTTTTAACGACGGCTCTTATATTTTTTCTTCACAAATTAATCGACAAGCAAACGATATCACCAATTTAAAAGAAGTGATTTTTTCTATTTGTCCTAATGCAGAAATCGCTCAAGATAATGATTTGGCAGGCAAAATAGCCAATTTAATTACCATAAAAAGCAATGTCGCCAGCATAAATCGTCAAAAAAACTCTTTTACCGCCGAGCGAGCGAATTTTTATTTTTATAAAATTCCATTTTTGCATATGCCCTATTTAAAAGCCCCTCTGCCACCTAAAAAAAGACAAAGCGGTTTTTTGCCCCCAAGTTATAGTCGTAATTCTAATTTTGGTTTTGGCTTGAAATTGCCTTATTATCTCGACATATCGCCAAGTGCAGATTTAACTATTTTGCCTACCTATTATTTTGATTCTCAGCAAATTTTACTTGATCAGCAACTTCGCCAAATCACTACCTATGGCAAATATCAAGCAAATTTAGAGCTCGCCAACAATAATGTTGTTTCTTTTAATGATAGAGTGGTGGTTGACAGAACCAACAAAAAAATTCGCTGGAATGTTGCTGGTAAAGGAGATTTTGATTTTACTCACAATTCTGGTATAAGTTTTAATGGCAATTATATTTCTGACAGAAATTTTTTGCGAGATTATCATTTTAATTATTTGCCTTACACTAACTCTAGTTTAACCGCTAATTACATCACCAAAGATACTTATTTTGGCATTAAAACCAGCAAATTTCAAGAGTTAGAAAATGCTGATCTCGAAAAATCTGCTCCGTTTATTTTGCCAAAAATTGAGTTTTTTACTAAAAGCAAGCCTTTTTTTGCCAAAGAACAAATCGCACTGGCAATTGATAGCACTTCTATTCAAAGAAATCAAGGCTTGCAATATCACAGATTAAGCACTTCTCCGCAAGTAAAATTACCCTTTAATTTGGCTGGTAATTTATTTGAATTTAGCACGAAAATTACTAACGATTTTTATTGGCTTAACGATGCCAGTAGACAAACAAATTATTCTAACCATCAAACTAATTTAAAAACCGAAAATTCTTTTAGCTGGAGCTTGCCACTGCGTAAAGAATTGCAAAAAAACACCATAACTTTAGAGCCAA
>RFXY01000061.1 GCA_009921385.1 Pseudomonadota bacterium | reverse complement strand
TATAATATTTTTCTTTCATAATCTAAAAATTTTTTAAGAAAAAAGCTGGTTAATATCAAGCCTTGTTGTAATTGCTTGTTGTCAAGAATATCGTTTTTATGCACTAAAAAATTGGGTAAAGCAAGTAGTTTATGGGCGAAATCTTTGCCTGCTTCATAACAAACCGCACTGCCAGATTTTGGCGAAACAAACACTAAATTTGTGGTTTTTTTGGTGGCAACACATTGGCTTAAATCAAGACCGTAGCCCATTTTTTCGAGAATTTTTAATTCAATTTTAATGTAATTGGCAATGGCATTTTTTTGATCGTCGTTAATTAATTGATTGGCAAAAGCAATAATTTCTGCAAATAAATGATAAAACACAATATTTTCGACAAGGCTGTGGTTTAGTAAATCTAGCACAGATTGCATCAGGTTAAATTTTAATCTTTCTAACAAAAAATTTAGGCAATAACTTTTGATAAGTTCGCTATAAAAAAAACTTGCCAAGTTTTTTTCTGGTTGTTTATAATAAAAATCGGCGGTGATTAAATTGCCAATTTGATAGATATTTTGATTGTTTTTGCTATAAATATTTTTAACGAAACCGCTTCTTAAACCGTTGTTTTGTGAGAAAACTTTAACAATTGCCGAATCTTCGCCATAAGGCTTAATGTGTAAAATTAGGGCAGAATCGTTAAATTTCACAGTGTTGGCTGATAATTTTGGTAAGAAAAGTTGGATTATTTAAGTGTGGAGCATGACCGCAATTTGGCATTTGATAAAAATGTAAATTTGGTATTTTTTGTTGAAAATATTTTGCTTGACCGATGTTGATGATAGCATCGTTTTCGCCATGAAAATAAATAGTGGTTGGCATATGGCTAAAATCAAGGTTAAAGCAAGAAAAACTATATAATTCGTTGAGCCAAGCAAGCCAGTTTTGTTGATTTTCTACAGAAACATTAAGATTTTTTAACATTTCTTTGCTATTTCTATCGTTTAACGAACTTAATACAGAAAATTGTTGCAGGGTTTCTAGGGGTTTTTGGGCAAAATTTTGGTAAAAATTTTGGGCGGTTTGAGGTGGCATACCAGATTGCACATTGACATTTTTAACCATTTGAAATGGCGGTGCCAACAACACTAAATATTTTGGTTGTAAAATTTGATCGGCAATTAATCGCAAAGCAATTTGCCCGCCCAAGCTCCAGCCAATTAAAATATGCGGTTGGTGGTGCAAAAAATGATGATTGACAACAAAATTTTGATAAGAATGAAAAGCCGAATAATTGATAGAAAATAAACGACAGTTTTTGTTATCAAATAAAGCTTCTAAAGCACTGTGTTGCTGAGCCCAACCGCTAAAGCAAAAGATATCATTTGGCATTGTAAAAATTAGCTATATTTTGCTAACCAAACTAGCAAAAATTTTTGTTAAAAATCAAAATCGCCGAATTTTTCTTTGAATTTAGAAACTTGAGCATCTTTGCTATTCACAACTTGTGAAGATTTATCTTGCCAAGCAGGATGATTTATTGGGCTAAGATCGAGGTGCAGAGTTTGATCTTCTTTGCCCCAAGTGGTAAGAATTTCAAAAAAAGTGCCATCGGTGTTTAAAACTTTTACTTTGTGTTGTTTTGGATTGATGCCTTCTAATGGAGCTTTTTGAGTTTTAGTGGTTGCTTTTGCTTGTTTGCCGGCTTGAGTAGACATAAAAAAATTAGTTTTATTTGTTGAAAAAATATTTCTTTACAAGAGAATATACAATGCTATCATTTTGGCATTTTGTCAAATATTTGTCAATAACTATTTTTAATGTTCTTTTTCTTTTTTAATCGCAAAAAACCAAAAATTTCTTATATTAATAATCAGCAACAACTTGCTGAAATATTGGTGATTTTAAAACAGCAAACTTGCTTGGCTGTTGATAGTGAGTTTTATCGTCAAAGCACTTATTACCCGCAATTATGCTTGTTGCAAGTGGCTTTTACCCACAAAAAACAAGTTAATATTGTGCTTATTGATTGTTTGGCGGGCTTGTGTTTGCTTGATTTTTGGCAAATTATTTTAGATGAAAAAATTATCAAAATTATGCATTCTGCTTTACAAGATGTGCAAATATTTTATCATTATATTCAGGCAAAGCCAAAAAATATTGTCGACACTCAAATTATGGCAAATTTTTGCGGTTTTGATTTTAATATCGGTTATGCCAATTTATTGCAAAAAACTTTGCATAAAAAACTCAACAAAGATCAGCAAAATAGCGATTGGCGACAAAGGCCACTAAGTAAAGAACAGCTTGATTATGCTGTGGGTGATGTGCTTGATTTGCAAAATGTTTATGAAAAATTACAAAAAAATTTGCAAAAAAATCAAAAGTTGCCTGGATTTTTTGAAGAAATGACTAAATTTATCGATGAAATAGAAAATCCCGATTGCTTTCATTTGGTCAATAAAATTTTGCATAAAAACAACCTGCCACATCATCAATCATTAATTAATCTGGTTTTATTACGTGAAAAGTGGGCAAAAATTCAAAATGTAAGTCGGCAAAAAGTGTTAAAAGATGACGATTTTGTTGATTTTATCAACAACTCAAATTTGGTAAAAAATAATTTAAACCAAAATATGGTTATTGATTTTATCAATAAAAACTATTTAACAGATGCCGATCAATATTATTATTACAGCAATGATATTTTAAAAAAACAAAAAACCTTAAAGAAAATTGCTCAAGAACTGGCGGAAACAAAAAATATTTGTCAACAATTCTTGCTTTCTAATAAACATATTAATAAAATTATTAGTGATTTTATTAGCAATAAACCAATTAATTTACTTGATATTATCGGTAATTGGCGATATAATTTATTTGGATCTAAAATCGAAAATATTATACAACAATGGAAAAATATTTCATAGCAAACTGGAAAATGAACAATAGTTTTCAAGAACTCGAAAATTGGCTCGAAGATTTTTATGAAAATTGCAACAATATCAGTGAAAATAAAGAACCGCCCACCCTTATTATGTGTCCACCCAACACTTTGCTAGATCAGCTTGATTCTGAATTAGTTGAAGATGGTTTTGAGTTTCTTGAATATGTGGCACAGCAAGAGCATAGATCTTCCAAAGATTTTTCTACTGACGAAATCATCAAATATGTCTATCAAAGCAGGCCAATTAAAATTGGGGCTCAAGATTGTCATTATCAACTAAATGGCTCTTTTACAGGCAATATTAGTGTGAAAATGCTAAAAGATGTCAATTGCGAGTTTGTGCTGGTTGGGCATTCTGAAAGAAGAGCTTTAAATGCCGAAACCAACCAAATTATTTCTTTAAAAGCATCAATTGCTTTAGATCACAAAATAACTCCCATCATTTGCATTGGTGAAAATAAAGAGAAAAGAGAGCAGGGAGATTATCTTGATTTTATCTTGCAACAACTGGTAGAATCTTTGCCAAATCAAGTTGGAGAAGATCAAACAATTATCATTGCTTATGAGCCAATTTGGGCGATTGGCACAGGTAACACCGCCACAATACAGCAAATACAAGAAGTTATCGATGCCATCAGAAACAAACTTCAACAATTGCAACCACAACTATCTTTTGCAGTTTTATATGGCGGTTCGGTTGATTCTGCTAGTTCTCAAAACATTATGCAAATTAAAGGTATCGATGGTTTGCTAATTGGCAAGGCGAGTCTAGATGCTATTGAATTTTTAAAGATTGTCGAATCTGGTTTAAATTGATGTCTTTCACTAAACGAATTGCTTGGCAAGACCCTTTATTATTGCTAAAAAAAGTGCTTGTTAATTACCAAGAAAATTTAGTTTTTCTCTATTCTGCTTTGTGGCAACAAGTCGCTAATTCTCGCTCTTTTTTGGCTTTATTTCCGCAAGAAAAAATCATACTTGAAAATTTTGCATCGCTAGATAAAATTTTCACAAATAACCAAAAAACTTGGTTTGGCTATTTTGCTTATGAAAATATTTCCGCTCTCGAAAAAATCAGTTTTTGCCATAATCGGCAATCAATTCTTGGGCAATTACAATCTCCTGCAGTTTTTTTGCAAAATTTTGGCTTGGTGCTAGAATTTAATCATAGCAAAAAAATATTAATTGCTAAATCTCAAAATCAACAATATCTCGATTTTATTTTGTCGTTAACGCCAAATGATGTGTATTGCGATATTTTTCCTAAGGGCGATATTTCTCCCAAGGGCGATATTTCTCCCAAGGGCGATATTTTTCCTAAGGCTCAAAATATTTCTTCTAATTTTACCGACGAGCAATATTTACAAGCAATTGTCGATATTAAACAAAAAATTCAAGCAGGAGATTTATTTCAAACCAATCTTACTCGTAAATTTTATGGTTCGCTTGATTTTGCCATTAATCATCACTTAGCTTTTAATTTATTTGCCAAATTAATGCAAACCAGCCCGGCCAATTATGCAAGCTTTGCGGTTTTTGATGAAACTTTTGTGGTTTCTGCCAGTCCCGAATTGTTTTTGCAAGCCAACGGCAAAAATATTCTTACCCAGCCAATTAAAGGCACCATCGCTAGCAAAAAAAATAAAAAATCCGATTTAGAACAGCAAAAAATATTACAAAATTCTAGCAAAGACAAGGCAGAAAATTTAATGATAACCGATTTAATGCGAAACGATTTAGCCAAAGTTTGTGTGGCAAATAGTGTGCAGGTGCCAAAATTATTTGAGTTGCAAAGTTATAAAAATTTGCATCATTTGGTTTCAAGCATCACTGGCAAATTAGCTCATAAAAATAGTTATATTAAATTGTTGCAAGCTTGCTTTCCACCGGGTTCGATGACGGGTGCCCCCAAACTAGAAGCAATAAAAGTTGCTCATCAATACGAACAACAACATCGAGGCATTTATAGTGGTTGCCTTGGGTTTATTGGCAAAAAACAGCTCAATTTAGCGGTGGTCATTCGCACCTTACTTTTGCAAAAAAACCAGTTCGAATTTCAAGCAGGAGGTGGCATCACCTATGCTTCTGACCCTAAGCAAGAATTGTTAGAAGTCGAAATCAAAAGTTCTGCCCTAAAAAATTTATTATCTTAACAATTATTTTTCTAAAAATATGAAAAAAATTATTATTATTCCCGCCAGAATGGCATCAACTCGTCTACCAAATAAACCTTTGGCACTAATTGCTGGGCTCACTATGATTAGCAGAGTTTACCAACAGGCTAAAAAAACTAATTGTGAAGTGGTGGTGGCTTGCGATTGTTTAGAAATTGCCAACGAAATTAGCAAAATTGGTGGCAAATATGTTTTAACCGAGCCAAATTTGCCTTCTGGCACCGACAGAATTTATGAGGCTTATCAAAAACTCGGTGCCAATCACGATGTTGTGGTAAATTTGCAGGGCGACTTGCCAAATATTGATCCGCAACTAATTTTGCAGTGTGTTGATTTATTACAAAACCCAAATTGCGATATCGGCACTTTGGCTTCAATAATCACCGATAAAGAACAAATAAATAATCCAAATGTGGTAAAAATAGCTTTGAGCTCGCAAAAACAAGCTTTATATTTTTCGAGAAGTGCAATTCCGTATGGAGCCAGCGATTATTTGCACCACATTGGTATTTATGCCTATAAAAAATCTGCCCTAGAAAAATTTGTTAGTCTACCACCAGCAAAGCTAGAAAAACAAGAAGGTCTCGAGCAATTACGAGCCCTAGAAAACAATCTTAAAATTTTTGTTGAAACAGTAGATTCTCACCCGATTTCGGTTGATACAATGGCAGATTTAACATTGGCTAATCAAATTTGTGCAGTTGAAAATGATTAAAAAAATAAATAATACTTTTTTAGTTGGCTGGAAAGAATGGTTTAACCTTGATTTTCTTGGTTTACCTGCCATTAAAGGCAAAATTGATACTGGGGCAAAAACATCGGTTTTGCATGCTTTTAATATTGAAAATTTTTTCTTAGAAGGGGTTGAATATGTCAAATTTCATATTCATCCTTTGCAGAAAAATCAGGGTTTAGTCAAAGAATGTGTTGCCCCTGTGATTGACAAAAGATTAGTTTCGGATTCTAGCGGTAAAAAAGAAAAAAGATTTTTTATTTCGGCAAATATTAAAATTGGCAATATCAATATTTGCACTCATTTAAGTTTGGCAAATCGCGACACAATGTTTTTTCGTATGCTTTTGGGCAGAGATGCCCTAAAACAAGCCAAAATACAAGTTGATGTCTCAAAATCTTTTGTGCAAGGAAAGTTAAAAAAACAACAAATCAACAAGCTTTATAAACAAGTTTAATATAATTTTTTATTATTAATATTTTTTAAAAATCACTTGACATACAAATAAAATAAAATAATATTCAAG
>RFXY01000007.1 GCA_009921385.1 Pseudomonadota bacterium | reverse complement strand
CTAAAAATAGCCAAAATTTCTCCTCAAAACTAGCAAAAAATTAAAACAAATTTGGAATTCAACAGTGCCATAATGGCACTTGTGTTACAACAGTGCCATAATGCTATTTCTAGAAAATGTTATAAATTCTCAACAACCCCAATTTCTTCTTCGCTCAATTTATAAAGAGCATAAACCGCTCGATCAATTTCGGCATCTGTGTTTGCTAGGGCTTGTTGTATTTCTTTGATTTTTTTGCTATCGGTTTTAAAGGCAACAAAAACTGCTCGCTCATCAAAATTGGCAAGCTTTTGAGTTTTGGCAAGTTTGTTAATTTCGGTTAAGAAGGCATCATCTGGCAAATTATACCATTTTAAAAGCTTGTTGCTAAGCTTGCTTGGGTTACCCATTTTTGCTTTAAGATAATCTAAAAAAGTAAAGCTAAGTGAGTTTAGTTGCTTGGTTAAATCTAGCATTGTTTGTGCTTTTTCAATAAACGGCTGTTGATCGGCGAGCGAGATTTGTGGGACGGGTAAATTTCTAATGTCGTTTATTAAAATCTTTGGAAATAATCCTTTTTTAGATTTTGGCGATGTTGCATTATGATAAAGTCCAATTAGTTTAGAATTTATGATTGTGAGTATGTAAAACAAAGAAATGCTGTTATCTTTTTTTGCAATTATATTTACTACAGACGGATTATTATAACATTCTTCCTCGGTATATGTTGCAATCAATTTATCACTCACTATTTCCCTTATTAATAATCTTGGATTAATGAAATATTTTTGCTCCCTAGGATTTGCAAGGTGCTTACCATACTTCACATATTGATCGGTCTCTAAATTTAAATGATAAGGCTTCACATCTTTGCCCTTTATTTCGATTTTGTATGTTTCATCAAGTTTTATGGAAGAGTGGTAAATCCTATTTTTAATAATCTCTTCAGATTGTCCTCTATATTTATCGTAAGGTATATAACCTTGAGAAACATCAAAGAAATTTAAAAGTTTTGAATGGAGTTTGATTTTATCTATCAACCTTTGCTCGCTCTCGTTAACCGATATAAAGCTCAATAAATTTTCGCAATTATAAATTAAATCCTTTTTTGTAACAGTTTTGATTATATCAAATTTAGTATCATATTTCACAACTTTACATTCATAATCATTCTTAGTTTTTTGGAATCCGCAAATACAAGTTCTAACATTTGCATACTCAAATGTTTTATCATCACTGAGGTTTGTTATGTTAATCAATGAATTATTTTCTATTATTCTTTTTCTGTATTCTAAACCGTATAAAGTGGATAAAAATGTATTCGGAAATATGTAAAATAGTCGCCCGTTATCACTTAATAAATGCAATCCCTTTGAAATAAAATATATGTAAATTTCATAATCAGGAACTAGGCTATCGAAGTTTGATAAATATTCTTTTTGTTTCTCATTAAGATTTACTCCATAAGGCGGGTTGCCAACCACCACATCAAATTTAAATGGGAATTCTTGTTGCCAGTTAAAGGCTTTTTCATCAAGGTTAACATCATCAATCAAGCTGTTGCCAATTTTGATGTTGTTATCTAAGGTGGTGAGTTCATCTTGTGAGTTGGCGGTTTTTAGCCACAGCGAAAGCTTGGTGATTTGCACCGATTCTGAGTTGAGATCAATCCCATAAATATTGTTTTGCAAAATCGATTTATAAACATTGCGGTAGTTAAACAGCTCAAGTTCGGCTTCGTCGCCCAGGGTTTGCAGGGTTTGCGATAGCTCTAGCCACTCGTTTTGCAGGTAGTTAAAAACTTCAACCAAAAATGCCCCCGAACCGCAAGCAGGATCAAGCACTTTGACCGATTTTAGTTTTTCGGCATAAAGTTTGTAGCGGTTGATGAGTTCTTGATTGGGATTTTGCCATTTTTTTGGCTTATTTTCGGGCAGCTCATAAAACACAAAATCTCTTAATTGCAAAGCATCTTTTTGCTCTTTTAGCCAACTGCCCAAAGCCTCGGCAACAATGTATTTGGTGATATATTCGGGGGTGTAAAAAATGCCATCTTTTTTTCTTTTGCCTTCTTTTTTGTTGTGAGTTTCGGAGTTTAGGCCAGCTTTGAGATTTTCAAGATCGGTGAGCGACTGCTCAAAAATGTGGCCCAAAATATGCACCGAAATGTCGTTTTTAAAGTGATAAAGCCTTAAAAATGCTATAAGTTTTTCAAGTAGTTTTGTTTCAATTTTGATGCTGTCAAATACTTCGTCGGTTGCAAAAAGCCCGCCGTTAAACTTGTGAATGTGAGGCGGATTGCCCTTATCTATTGATTGAAACAGCATTTTGAGGCTATCAAACAAGCTTAGCCCCAAAGCTTGACCAGCATAAACTTTTTCAAACGGCTTGTGGAGAAGATTGTTATCTTCGCAAAATCGCACAAATAAAAGCCTATCAAACAGCTTTTGTGCTTTGGCAATGGCGGTTTCTGGGGTTGTTTGGTTTTGTTTTAAAATGCTATTGACAAATTCTTCACGTAAGGTTTTGTATTCGAAGTAGAACTTATTTTGAATTTCGGTTTCGTGCTTGGCTTGGTCATCGATAAGTTTTTTGATAATCGAGCCTGTGTGTGGTGCAAACCCAATTAAATTATGTTTGCAAAGCAAAAAATAAAACTCTTGTTGTTTGGCGGGCTGGCTAGCTAATTCGCTCATCAAAAACTGGTGATATTTGCCTTGATAATTGCTTTGGTAAAGCCGAATTTCTTTGAAGTTAGAAACAATAACAAACTCAACTTTTTGATATTTTGAAACATAACCAAAAGCCTGTTCAACTGGTGTGAGCTTGGTGTCGCGGTTTTGCTTGGCATCGAGATTGGCTTTGGAGCCTTTAAGCTCAATAATTACTCGAACATCTTGTTGTTCTTTGGGTTGATTGATGTTAAAAAAGCCCAAAATGCCGTCGGGCTGTTTGCCATCGAGTTGAGTTGATTCTTCTTTTTCGAGGTTGAATTCGCTAAGCCCTCTTTTGTAGGCATAACCTAAAACTTCGCCAAAAATATCGTTTAAAAAATCGGCTTGCAGTTGCTCTTCGGTTTTGGTGGTGGTTGATAACAAATGATGCCAGTTTGCAAAAATTTGAGTGGCTACTTTGTTTGTTTCAAGCTTGGAGTCTTTAACTTTTAAAGCAAGACGATGAGAATTAAAAAGTGGATTCATATATTTTTAATTAAGAACCGCATTTAATAACCAGTAGAACCAAAACCACCTTCTCCGCGTTGAGTGGTGCCTAAGTCATCTACTTCAATAATTTTTGCAAAAGCATATTGAGCAATAACCAATTGAGCAATTCGCAAGCCGTTGGTAATAATAAAATCTTGCTTGCTATGATTAATCAGAATAACCGATATTTCACCGCGATAGTCAGAATCAATAGTGCCGGGGCTGTTTAAAACAGTGATGCCGTTTTTGAGAGCCAAGCCCGATCTTGGCCTCACTTGTGCCTCATAACCTTCTTGCAAAGCAATGGCAAGGCCTGTTGGCACCAATACAATTTCACCTGCTTTTATCACCATTGGTTGGCTAATGTTTGCCTGCAAATCAAGGCCTGCACTACCTTTGGTTTGATATTTTGGCAATTGCACTTGTGGGTGTAATTTTTTAATTTGTAATATTGTCATTTTTAAAAGTATAATTTAGTTTGGAATTTAACAGTGACATAATGGCACTGTTAAATTCCAAATTTGTTTTAATTTTTTGCTAGTTTTGAGGAGAAATTTTGGCTATTTTTAGCCACATATTCAATATATTTGGCTAAAAATAGCGGAAATTTATACCAAAAATGGCAAATAAAGTAAAATATAATTTGGGATTTAACAGTGCCATAAAGGCCAGTGCGGTTTTACTGCAAAGCTAAGATCGTCTGTTTTGCCAGACAAAAATTTTTGCAAGCCCGCCCAAGCAATCATCACCGCATTGTCGGTGCATAAATTAATTGGCGGAGCAATCACATTAAGTTGATAATTTTTTGCCCATTGTTGCAAAGAGCCTAAAATATTTTGATTGGCCGCTACTCCGCCTGCTAAAACAATTTGCGACAAGCTATTGTTGGCAAGTAAAGGTGAAATTTTAGGATGTGTTAAGGTATTTTGCAAACGATTTATCATAATTTTTATCACCGCTTCTTGAAAAGATGCCGAAATATCGCAAATATTTTGTTGAGTGAGGGGTTGTAATTTTTCAATTTGCAACCGCACAGCGGTTTTTAGGCCAGAAAACGAAAAATCATATAAATGTTGATGATTTTTTTTGCTAATTAAGGGTAGAGCAAATTTAAAGGCGGTTTTGTTGCCATTTTGAGCAAGTTTTTCGATAATTGGCCCACCGGGATAGCTTAAATTCAGCATTTTTGCCACTTTATCAAAGCATTCGCCCAAAGAATCGTCAATAGTTTGCCCAAGTAAAATAAAGCTATCAATATTTTCAACCAACAAAATTTGACAATGCCCGCCCGAAATTAGTAGTAATAAATAAGGAAAAGAAAGCGAGTGACTAAGCTGAGCGGTGAGGGCATGCCCTGCCAAATGATTGACTGCCACAAAAGGTTTATTAGCCAACGAAGCCAGTGTTTTTGCCACCGTAATTCCCACAATGAGCCCGCCAACCAAGCCCGGACCGCAAGTGGCAGAAAAAAAATCGATAGCAGATAGATTTAGTTTTGCCTGGTTTAAGGCCGAAAGAACAAGAGTGTTGATGATGTCAAGATGAGCCCGAGCGGCAATTTCGGGCACTACTCCGCCATAAATTTGATGCAGATCGATTTGCGATTTGATAATGTTGGCTAAAATATTTTTTTGACTATCAACAATGGCAACCGCGGTTTCGTCGCAAGATGTTTCTATGGCTAAGCAGATTTTTTTCATGCATCGATAGCAACCAAACCGCTTCTGGAAATGCTAATAATTTTGTGGCTAGCAAACATTGTTAAAATTTCGTTAATATCGTGGCTATAGCCGATTAATTCTAGGTTGGTTTGTTGTTCTTGAGATTGCGGATTAATAATTCGCCAGCGACAATTGGTTTTGTGTTGCAAAATGTCTTCAACAAAAAGCACAGATTCGGCAATTTTTAACAACACCAGTTCTTGACTAATATGCTGATTGCTAATTTGTTTGGCAGTGTGAACTGGCACAATTCGCTGTAATAATTTGCAGATCAGGGCAATAGTTTTGTCGTTGCAATTGGTAGTGATGGTGATTACCGACACATTTTGTTTGCCTGAAACTGGGGCAACCGACAAAGTTTCGATGTTATAGCCTCGGGCAGAAAATAGCTCGATAACCCTTGCTAAAGCACCAAATTCGTTATCTATGATAATGTTAAGAATATGATTTTTTAAAATATCAGACATAATTTAAACAGCATTAAAATCTTTGGTAATATATTGTTTTGCTTGACTGCCGAGCAAAATTTCGTTGTGAGCGGAGCCCGCGGGAATCATAGGAAAAACATTTTCGCTTGCCTCAACCAAGCAGTTAAACAAAACTGGGCCTTGATGTTGCAACATTTGTTTAAACAAATCGGGTAGTTGCTGTGGAGTTGAGCATTCTAGCCCCAAAATGCCAAAACTTTCGGCAAGTTTAACAAAATTTGGCAAAGAATGAGTGTAGGATTGGCTTTCGCGGCTATTATAAACCAATTCTTGCCACTGCCTTACCATGCCCATATATTGATTGTTAATGATGATGATTTTTACAGGTAAATTATATTGCTTAATGGTGGAAAGTTCTTGCATATTCATCAAAAAACTAGCATCGCCACTCACACATAAAACCAAGCTTTTTGGGTTGGCAATTTGTGCCCCGATTGCTGCCGGCAAGCCATATCCCATGGTGCCTAAACCGCCAGAAGTGAGCCATTTTTTTGGCTGGTCAAAAGAAATATATTGTGCGGCCCACATTTGATGTTGCCCCACATCGGTTGACACAAAAGGTTGTTGACTTTGAGTGAGTTGATTTAGGCACTCTAAAGCATATTCGGGCTTGATAGTTTGGTCGCTGTTTTGATAAGAAAGAGATTTAATGCTTTGCCATTTGTGAATTTGTTGCCACCATTTGGTGATATTTGGTTGAGTTTTGGCTTGTTTTTGCCATTCTTCAAGCATTGCTTGCAAACCAATTTTGGCATCAGAAACCACGGCAACATCAACATTAATAATTTTGTTAATTGAGCAATCGTCGATGTCGAGATGTATTTTTTTTGAATATGGCGAAAATGCAGAAACCTTGCCTGTGACTCTGTCGTCAAATCTCGCCCCAATGTTGATAAGCAAATCGCATTGATGCATTGCCATATTGGCTTCGTAGGTGCCATGCATACCAAGCATACCCAAAAACTGTTGGTTGCTAGCCGGAAAAGCCCCCAAGCCCATCAAAGTGCTGGTAATAGGAAAGCCTGTAGCTACAACTAAATCGTGCAGTATTTTGCAAGCTTCTTCGCCTGAATTAATCAAACCGCCACCTGTATAAAAAACGGGCTTTGTGGCTTGCAACATCAATTTTACTGCTTCGGCAATTTTGCTGTAATCAAGAGGTTTATCGACAGCATTGCCCTTGCTTAAATATTGATAAGAAGGGCGATTGATTGCTGTTTTGCCTGCATAAAAGCCATGATTATTTTGCACATCTTTTGGAATGTCGATTAAAACTGGGCCGGGTCTGCCAGTTTTGGCAATATGAAAGGCTTCGTGAATAATATAGCCAAGATCGTTGATGTTTTTTACCAAATAATTATGCTTAGTGCAAGATCGTGTAAGTCCAGTAATGTCGGCTTCTTGAAAACCATCGGTGCCGATAATTGATGTTGGCACTTGCCCAGAAATACAAACCAACGGGATAGAATCTAAAAAAGCATCGGTGAGACCCGTGATGGCATTGGTTGCCCCAGGGCCAGAAGTGACAGTAATAACCCCAACTTTACCTGTGGAGCGGGCATAACCTTCGGCGGCATGGGCTGCGGCTTGTTCGTGTCTTACCAAAATATGCTTTATTTTGTCTTGCAAAAATAGGGCATCATAAAAAGGCAAGATTGCCCCACCTGGATAGCCAAAAATGGTTTCAACACCTTCGTTAATAAGGGCAGAAACAATAATTTGAGCACCAGTTTGAGTTTTTTGTTGAGTGAGTTGAGTCATAAAGGCAATTAAAAATGAATTGCTTGCCCATAGGCAGATAAAACCGCTTCGTGCAACATTTCGCCTAGGGTTGGATGAGCGAAAACTGTTTGCATTAATTCGGCTTCGGTAAGTTCGGCTTGTTTTGCCACGGCAAAAACTTGAATCATTTCGGTGGCATCTGCCCCAATGAGGTGAGCACCCAACAATTCGCCAGTTTCTTCGGCAAAAATCACCTTGATTAAGCCAAAAGTTTCGCCAATAGCAATGGCTTTGCCGTTGGCTTGATAAGGAAATTTACCAATTTTTACTTTTAAATTTAGTTCTTTGGCTTTTTTTTCGGTGATGCCAATAGAAGCGATTTGTGGAAAAGAATAAGTGCAACCCGGAATGTTGTTGATGTTTAGTGTGTGTAGTTTTTTTGGATTATATTTGCCCATTTTGCTTGCGATAGATTCGGCAGCGATGCTAGCTTCGTGCGAGGCTTTGTGTGCCAACCACGGGCCAGCCACCACATCGCCGATGGCATAAATATTTGGCTCAGCGGTGTTGCAATGTTGATTTATGGCTATTCTGCCGTTTTCTAGTTTGATTTGAGTATTTTCTAGCCCAATGTTTTCGGTATTTGCTATAATGCCAACCGCCATAATAATTTTTTCTACCTCAATTTGTTGAGTTTTTTCTTGAGTTTTTTCTGGGGTTCGTAAAGTGGCAATCACACTATCTTTGGTTTTTTTGATGCTGTCAACAGTGGTTTTGGTATGAATTTTGATGCCTTGTTTTTCAAAGTTTTGTGAAGCAAGTTTGGCGATTTCGGCATCTTCGACTGACAAAATTTGCTCTGCCATTTCTACTAAAATAACTTCACTTCCCATTTGTTTGTAAAACGAAGCAAACTCAACCCCGATAGCACCAGAGCCAACCACTAAAATAGATTTTGGCAATTTTGTTGGCACCATAGCCTGACGATAAGTCCAAATATGGGTTTCGTCGGGCTCAAAACCTGGAATTATTCTTGCTCTTGCCCCAGTGGCGATAATAAAATAATTCGCTTCAAAAACTTGATTTTCGTTGTTGTTGGCAACATTAATTTGGTTTTTATTTTTAAAACTGGCAAAACCGTTGATTACTTCGATTTTATTTTTTTTCAATAAAGAGGCGATGCCGTTGCTTAAAGTTTTTGCTACATTGCGAGATCGGGCAATAATTTTTTCAAAATCAAAAGCAATTTCTTTGGCAGAAAAGCCATAGCTATCTAGATTGTGCAACAAATGATTAACTTCTGAACATTTTAATAAAGCTTTGGTAGGAATACATCCCCAATTTAAGCAAATTCCACCAAGATGAGTGCTTTCGACGATAGCAACTTTTAAACCCAATTGTGCAGCTCTGATGGCCGAAACATAGCCACCCGGACCTGCACCAATTATAATTAAATCGAATTTATTTTGCATAAAAGTTAAATTAAAGGTAAATTAAGGGCTTCGTTAATCAAAGCTTTTTGCTCTTTGCTGTGATAAGAACCATAACCTGTGGCAGGAGAAGCACAAGCGACTCTGCCAACATATTGCGGTCGCAAAGTAAAATGCTTAATGTTTACTAAAGTGTCTTCTAAAGGCTCGGTGATATAAAGCCAAGCCCCCATATTTTTTGGCTCTTCTTGGCACCAAACAATTTGAGCTTGTGGATATTTTTTGAGCTCACTTGCTAATTCTTGCTGTGGAAAAGGATAGAGTTGTTCTAAACGAATAATGGCAACATTGTTGATTTTATTGGCTTCTCTTGCTTCAAACAAATCGTAATAAACTTTGCCACTACACAAAACAACTCGCTTAACTTTTTTGGCATCGAGATTGCTAGTTTCTGGTAGAACCGCAGAAAAGTTTTGGTTTGTAAATTCGCCGAGATTAGAAACAGCAAGCTTGTGACGAAGCAACGATTTTGGCGACATCACCACCAAAGGCTTGCGATCGGCACTATGTAATTGCCCTCTTAACACATGAAAAAAGTTGGCAGGATTAGTAATGTTGACTACTTTTAAATTGTTGTTGGCACAGGCTTGTAAATATCTTTCAAGTCGAGCAGAAGAGTGCTCGGGGCCTTGCCCTTCAAAACCGTGTGGCAACAACATTACCAAGTTAGATTTTCTCAACCATTTTACTTCGGATGAGGCAATAAATTGATCGAAAATAATTTGAGCCCCGTTGGCAAAATCGCCAAATTGAGCCTCCCAAATAGTTAATTGATTGGGAGTTGCCAAAGAATAACCATATTCAAAGCCTAAAACCGCATATTCAGAAAGCACCGAATCGTGCACTTCGTATTTGGCGGTTGCCCCGCCCACAGAAGAAAAAACATTGTGTCGTTTGGCGGTTTTGGCATCGTGCAAAACGGAGTGCCTGTGTGAAAAAGTGCCTCTGCCCGAATCTTGCCCGGTGATTCTGACCGCAAAACCCTCGTCAAGCAAAGTGGCAAAAGCCAAAGCTTCTGCGGTTCCCCAATCTATTTCGGCACCTTGTTTAACCACTTGTAATTTGGTTTCGAGTTGTTTGGCAATTTTGCTATTAATGTTGAAATCGGCAGGAACGGCAGTGATTTTGCTAATTAATTCTTGCAATTTATTGGCATTAACGGCGGTTTTTGGTAATTGCAAACAATCGTGTTTGATGTGTTGCCATTTGCCTTCAAGCCAATCGGCTTTGCTTGGTGTGTATGTTTTGGCTAGCTCAAATTCTTCGGCTAAATGTTTGTCAAAATCGGCTGTTAGACTTTGATATTGTTGTTCTGTAATTGATTTTTCAGCGATAAGTTTTTGTGAGTAAAGTTTTTCTAAAGCGGGATGATCTTTAATTTTGCTATACATCACAGGCTGAGTATACATAGGTTCGTCGCCTTCGTTGTGGCCATAGCGACGGTAGCAAACTAAATCGATAACCACATCTTTTTGAAATTGTTGACGATACAAAATGGCAAGATGAGAAATTTTACAAACATCTTCTGGGCTGTCAGCATTGACATGAAAAATAGGAGCATCTATTGATTTTGCTAAATCAGAAGCATAAAGTGTGCTTCGAGAATCTTGCGGATTTGCGGTAAAGCCAATTTGATTATTGATAATTAAATGCACCACCCCACCAGTGTTGTAGCCATTTAACCCGTTCATCACCAAATTTTCGGCAACCGAGCCCTGACCGGCAAAAGCTGCATCGCCATGAATTAGCAAAGCAAGGGCTTGTGTTCTGCTAGAATCTTGCAAGAGATCTTGTTTTGCTCTTACTCTGCCCGCTACCACAGGGTTAACCGCTTCAAGGTGCGACGGATTAAATGCTAAAGACAAGCCAATTTGATTGCCCTCAATGTGTCTAGTGCTAGAATAACCCATATGATATTTTACATCGCCAGATTTGGTGGCAGATTCAGGAATGCCAGGCACTCCCTGAAACTCGGCAAACATTTGATGATAGGGCTTGCCCATAATGCCTGTGAGAGTATTTAAACGACCACGGTGAGCCATACCAATGATGATTTTTTTTACTTTTTGGCTAGCCGAAGTGCTAATCATTTGTTCGATAGCACAAATAGCACTGTCGCCACCTTCGATAGAAAATCGTTTTGCCCCCGGAAACCGTTTATGCAAAAACTGTTCGAATCTTTCGGTGCGAATAATGTGTTTTAAAATAGTGGTTTTTTCGGCAACACTAAACATTTTGCTCGGCAAGCTTTCAAGTTGTTGGCCTAGCCATTTTTTTTGCTCAGCCGATTTAATATAGGCAAATTCTGCCCCAATATGTTGACAATAACTAGCTTGCAAATGTTGAATTACTTGTTGTAATGAAACATTTTGATTAGCAAAATTAACTTTTTCTGAGAGATTTTTTTCAGAAATTTGATGAGTGGCAAGTTGCAGATCTGCCACATTTTGTTTGCTTGCCAAAGCAAGAGGGTCGATATTAGCAGATAAATGACCGTGCTCTTGGTAGGCAGAAATTAGATTTTGTAATTTTAATTGCAATAATTCTTGGTTGTTTGCTGGTTCTTGATTGCTAGCATTGGCAATGTTTTTGGCATCTTCTTTTTTGACAGGTTTTGCCACAACAGAATTAGAAGAAATATCAAAGTCGACAGCATTAACCACTTGTAAATGGCGATTTTGCCAAGAAGGGCCATTATAATCGGCAATTAAAGCCGAGATTTCGCCAGCATAGGTGTTAAAGATTTCTGCCCAACTAGCATCGACAGAAGCAGGATTTTGTTGATATTTTTGCAACAATTCACTAATAAAAACAATATTAGTGGCGAAAAAAGCACTAGACGAATTCTGATTAGACATATTTTATTGAGTTAAATAAATGAAAATAAGCAAATTATCAATTATTTTAACATATTTTTTTTTATTTTCCAAGACAATATTTTAAATTTTTTCTGCCAAACAATAATAGTTTGGTGAAGAGAAATTTAGATCGAATGCGGTGCAAAATTCCCCTTTTTTAGAAGGGGTGGATTTTTTTGCGATAGCAAAAAAAGACCAAGGTAGTGTTGGGAGACACGGTAGGATTCCCTCGAAAAAAACATCTGCGATCGGCTACCGACACTACCCCGTCGACCTTCGGTCGCCACCCCTTCCAAGGGAAGGGGAATTTAGATTTGTGTAAATAATATAATTATTTTTGTAAATCAAAACGATCTGCATTCATAACTTTAACCCAAGCTTTTACAAAATCTTTGACAAATTTTTCTTTGGCATCGTCGCTGGCATAAACCTCGGCGATAGCACGAAGTTCTGAGCTTGAGCCAAACATTAAATCAACAGCGGTTGCTTGCCATTTTAACTTGCCATTTTGACGATCGTAGCCTTCAAAAATATTTGCAGATTTTGTAGATTTTTTCCATTCAACTGACATATCAAGCAAATTAACAAAAAAATCATTGGTTAATTTGCCTGGATATTTAGTTAAAACTCCTTTTTGACAATGCTGAGTGTTTGCATCTAAAACTCGCAAACCACCAACTAAAACAGTCATTTCGGGAGCGGTTAAATTTAGCATATAAGCACGATCAATCATGGCATTAACGGGCGAAAATTGTGCATCGGCACTGTAAAAATTTCTAAAACCATCGGCTTTTGGCTCGAGCACAGAAAAAGAATTGACATCGGTTTGTTCTTGGTTGGCATCAGCTCTGCCAATTGCAACAGGAACTTTAATGTTAAAACCGGCATTTTTGATTGCTTTTTCAACTGCACTTGAACCAGCAATAACAATAATATCGGCTAAAGAAATTTGCTTGTTGCCACTTAATGTTTTATTAAAATTTTGCTGAATTTTTTCTAAAACTGCTAAAGTTTTTGCTAATTCTTGCGGATCGTTGATCTCCCAATTTTTTTGCGGTTCCAAACGAATTCTTGCCCCATTTGCACCGCCTCTCATATCGGTTTGGCGATAGGTTGCAGCAGAAGCCCAAGCAGTTTTAATTAACTGAGAATCTTTGAGGCCAGATTGTAAAATTTTGGCTTTTAAATTGTTAAGATCGCTAGCACTAATAGTTTTGTATTGTGCTTTTAAAATTGGATCTTGCCACACAAAAACTTCTTTGGGCGACTCTTTGCCAACATATCTGGCTCTTGGCCCCATATCGCGGTGAGTGAGCTTAAACCAAGCTCTGGCGAAAGCTTTTTCAAACTCTTGTGGATGATTCAAAAAGTTTTGAGCAATTTCGCGATATTTTTGATCTTCTTTGAGCGACAAATCGGTGGTAAGCATTACAGGTGAATGTTTTTTATTGAAATCGTGGGCATCAGGAACGGTGTTGCTTGCTTGATTTTTTTCGGGAATCCACTGAATTGCCCCAGCTGGGCTTTTAGTTTTTACCCAATTATAAGCAAATAAAGTTTTTAAATAACCCATAGTCCATTTGGTTGGATTAGCATTCCAAGCCCCTTCTAAACCGCTAGTTACAGCATCAGAAGCCTTGCCACTGCCACATTTATTGTGCCAGCCAAAACCTTGAGCTTCAAGCTCTCTACTGGCTGGATCGCCACCCACACATTTAGCAACTTTGTGTGCTCCGTGATTTTTGCCAAAAGTGTGTCCGCCAGCAATTAAAGCAACGGTTTCTTCGTCGTTCATTGCCATATTGCCAAAAGTTTCGCGAATTTGAGCGACCGCCGAAACTGGATCGCCATTGCCGTTTGGCCCTTCGGGATTAACATAAATTAAGCCCATTGTGGTTGCACCAAGATTTTTTAGCAATTTGCCGTTTTTATCAAAACGATCACTTGCCATAAATTTATTTTCTGGCCCCCAATAAACCAAATCGGGTTGAAAATCGTCAACCCTGCCACCTGCAAAACCAATGGTTTTAAAACCCATCGATTCAAGGGCAACATTGCCCGAAAGCACCATTAAATCGGCCCAAGAAAGTTGTTTACCATATTTTTGTTTAACTGGCCAAAGTAATCTTCTGGCTTTATCTAGATTGGCATTGTCTGGCCAACTATTAAGTGGTTCAAATCGTTGCTGACCACCGCCAGCCCCGCCCCTGCCATCGGCGAGCCTGTAAGTTCCGGCACTATGCCAAGCCATACGTATAAAGAAAGGAGCGTAGGTTCCATAATCGGCAGGCCACCAATCTTGCGAGGTGGTCATCACTTTTTTAATATCTTTTTTAAGAGCCTCGATATCAATTTTAGCAAACTCTTGGGCATAATTAAAATTTTCGCCATAAGGGTTAGACTGTTGTGATTGCTGATAAAGTGGCGATAAATTTATTTTATTTGGCCACCAAAATTCGTTTGGCTTTACTGCTAAATTGTGTTGCGATGTTTGCTTGTGATTGACCGAGCAACCAGCAAAAACAAGAAAAAAAATAATAAAAAGTTTTTGCATTTTTAATAAAATGAAAGGTTATACAAAATAAAAAACTAATTTTACCATATTGTTTTTTTATTTTCCAAGCTAATTTTAAATTTTTTGCAAATCTATCATTAATTTTCTATCTTGACATTTTCTAAAAATAAATCGATTTCAACACTGTTGGCATTGCAAACATTGGCTAAATCTGCTAATAAATCGTCAACTAAATTATAAGGAATGATCAATTTATTGATGGTGGTTTTCATTGATAAATTGTGCTCTGATTTATATTTTCGCACAGCGAAAATGCTTGCCAAAAGCCATTCGCCTTGCTGTTTTGCGGTGTCGCTTTCAAAACACAATGGCAGGTAGGCAAAATTATTTCTGCTGTGGATTGATTTTTTTTCGGCAAATTCGCAAGCAAAAACCAAGCTATACAGCTCTTCGCAAATATGAGGTAAAAACGGGGCAAATAATTTAAGCACAGCATTAAAAACTAAATATAAAGTGCTTACCGCACTTTTTTGACCTGCCAAAATATCTTCTTGTTGCTCTTGGCTTAATGTTTGACCTGCATATTTTTCGGCGAGCAAGCCATAGCAACGAACTTTGCAAATTTCTAGATAGTTGTCGCATAAATGTTTCCAGAAAAATTCTTCAACCACTTCTCTTGCTTTGGCATATTCGAATTGCGAAAATTCTTTATGATAAGTGATAATAACATTTTGCAATTGCTGTAAAATATATAAATCGGCGGTTTTATTGATGTTTTCAACAAAATAACCATAATTGTGGCTAGACAAAGCCCCAAAATGGCTAAAAGCAAATTTGCAAGCATTAAAAAGTTTGGTAATTAGTTTTTGCCCAATTTTAAAAACCTCTTCGCTGTATGTTATATCTGCACCCAAGCTCGAAGCAGAAGCCCAATATCGCACGGCATCTGCCCCTTTGCTGGCAATTAAAGCAGTTGGAGTGATGACATTGCCTTTTGATTTGCTCATTTTGGTTTTATCAGAAGCCAAACACCAGCCAGAAATCATCAAATTATACCACGGCACACTATCTTCGTGCAACAAAGATTTGGCGATAGTATAAAAAGCCCAAGTGCGAATAATTTCGTGGGCTTGTGGCCTTAAATCGGCAGGAAAAAGTTGTTGATGGCGAGTGGCATTAAAGCAAAAATTATCACTAATCGAATGCGAAGAAAGTTGCGGAGTGATCGAAGAAGTTGCCCAAGTATCCATAACCGCAGTTTCTGGAAATATTTGCCATCTTTGCCCGCTGGCATCTTCAACCAAATTATCGGCGATTTTGCAATAACCCAAAGGCAAATCGCAAACAGGGTCAACCGGCAATTGCGAAATGTCGGCAACTACAAATTTGGTTTGCAAGCCATCGAGCGAAACCAACTTCCAGACCGGAAATTTTACTCCAAAAAATCGTTGCCGAGAAATGCACCAATCAAATGCCAAGCCATCTATCCATTGTTGGATTCGTACTTTCATATAAGCGGGTTTCCAGTTGCATTGATCTACTTTGTAATGAAGTTCGTCTTTTTTATGTAACAGCTTGATAAACCACTGTTCTTGCGAAATAATTTCGATGGGAGTGCCAGATCTTTCGGCAGTTTTAACCGATCTGATAATTTTTTGCGGTTCGGATAAAAGTAATTTTTTTTGTGTTAAGGCTAAAATAATGGCTTCTTTGCCTTCTTTTAGCTTTTTATCTGCCAATAATTCTTGATAAAATTGATTGTTTAGCAAATGAGGCAATTCTTGATTATTTTTAAATTTGCCAAAACTATTGATAATTTCTCGATTTTCTAGGTGGTGTTTTTTTTGCCATTTTAAATCGGTTTCGTCGCCAAAAGTGCAACACATCACTGCCCCTGTGCCTTTTTCGAACTGCACCAATTCGTCGGCAACCACAGGTACTTCAATGTTAAAAAGGGGCGAAAGTGCTTTTTTGCCAATAAATTGACGATATCTGCCGTCTTGCGGATGCACCATAATTGCCACACAAGCAGGTAAAAGCTCGGGCCTGGTGGTCATGATGGCGATTTTTTGTTTTTTATCGATGTTAAAATTAAAATAATATTGAAAGCCCTCAACTTCGCTATCAACTAAATCGGCTTGAGCCAAAGCGGTGCGATCGGTGATGTCGTAAAATACGGGGGCGAGTTTTTTTTCTATCAAGCCTTTTTGCCATAAATCTAAAAAAGAAGCTTGCGATAATTTTTGCGATGTTGGTGAAATTGTTTGATATTTTTGCTCCCAATCAACCGATAAAGCAATTTGATTAAACAAATTTTCGAATTCTATTTCGGCCTCTTCAACCACTTCTTGACATTTTTTAACAAACGAACCTTGCCCGTTTTCTTGTTCGTAAATGCTAGCTTTTTTGCCGATGTGTTTTTCAACCAGCCTTTCGGTTGGCAAGCCGTTATCGTCAAAGCCCATTGGATAAAAAACTTGCTTGCCTTGCATTCGCTGAAACCGAGCCACAAAATCGGCTTGGGTATAAGAAAAAACATGGCCCATATGCAACAAACCCGAAACCGTTGGGGGCGGAGTGTCGATTACAAAACTGTCAAACCTCGATTCTGGGGCTTGCCATTGATAAATTTTTTGCTCTTGCCAGTATTTTTGCCATTTATTTTCAGCAGAAACAGCATTGTATTGATTAGGAAATGTAGAGGTAGACATTATTGTAAAACAATTAGTTGACTAGTTAATTTATGAAGTAGGTGTAAATAAATTTTATCATCTAAAACCAGCGGTTGATGAAAAATTTTTGCCCCTAAATTTATTTGTGTTTCAATGTTGCCATTGCTGGCAGAAACAATAAACAACTCACCTTGTTGACTGGTAATTAAAATTTTTTCACCTGCCACCACCAAACCGTTATAAATAATTTTGCTACTAAGTTTGTTGGTTTTTGCCAAATAAGGCAATTGGCTTTGCCAGTTGATGTAGGCATTTTTTTTGTCAAGGGCAATCAGCTGATTTTGCTTGTTGATAAAAAATAAATTATCGCCTGTCAGCCAAAAGTTTGCCAAGCCAGAATTTTCAAGCCTCCACAACTCTTTTCCGTCGGCAAGATTGAGGCTTTTTAGCAAACCGCCATTTCCTAAAACGAAAAGTACATTATCGTCAATTACCATATTCGCATTAATATCGTTTA
>RFXY01000060.1 GCA_009921385.1 Pseudomonadota bacterium | reverse complement strand
ATATTATAATAAACTTTGGTGAGTTGCTCAATTTCTGATAAATAAGCAAATTCGTTGATTTTGTGGGCAGTTTCGTTGACCAAACCAATTTCAACTACTTCTTGGGCATAATCTTTGATGAATCGAGCATCAGAAGTGCCACCGCTAGTGCTAAATTGTGTTTTGAGATTGGTAATTTCAAAACAAGCTTGTTTGGTGATTTCGGCCAAAAATTGTGGTTTACTTAAAAAAGCTTCGCCACTAATTTTGTGCTGTAAATAATAAGTGGCAGGTGAAATAGTTTTGCTACACACATATTGCACCAAATCAACAATTTGTTGCCCTGTGTGTGAATTATTGAATCTCACATTAAAAGCCAAATCAACTTCGTTGACAATAACATTGCTACCTAAATTTTGCGAAATAAAACTGGTAAATTCTAGGTTGCTTTTATCAAAAAACTGGTTGCCGTTGTCGAGATAGTGATCTTTTAAGGTTTTAGCCAAATTAAAAGCAATAGTGATGGGGTTTAGGGCGATATCTGGGTAGGCGACATGCCCTTGTTTGCCAATAATTTTTAGGTTAAAACTCACCGAACCTCTTCTGCCAATTTTAATTACTTCGCCAAATTTACTGGGGTTAGTTGGCTCGCCAACCAAACAATAAGTGATGGGAAGATGTTGATTTTTCATCCAATCTAAAACTTTTTTGGTGCCGTTAATGCTGTCGTTTTCTTCGTCGTTGGTAATTAAAAAACCAATACCAAAATTAGGCTCTGGGCATTGTTGCAAAAAATTTTCTACCGCCACCATAAAACAAGCAATGGCACATTTCATATCGCAAGCCCCTCTGCCGTATAATTTATTTTCAGCAACTGTTGCTAAAAAAGGAGGATAAAGCCAATCTTGCACCCTGCCCTCTTTTACTACATCGGTATGGCCTGCAAAATATAGAGTTTTTTGATGTTTTTTAGGATTATAAAGAGCATGCAAATTGTTGACTTTATAAGAATCATCGCCATCAAAATTAAGATGCTCGCAAACAAAACCAAAATTACTAAGATAACCATCGATCAACAACAAAACTTCTTGGTTGTAACCGCTATAAGACGGAATTTTAATTAATTCTTGAGCTAATTGTAAAGAAGAAAGATTTTTCATATTTTACAAAACTCTCGCTAGATATTTTCCGGTGACAGAATCTTGGTTTTTTGCCACTTCTTCGGGAGTGCCTTTGGCAACAATATAGCCACCTTTTTCGCCACCGCACGGCCCAATATCAACAATCCAATCTGCGGTTTTTAAGACATCAAGATTGTGCTCGATCACTAAAATTGAATTACCAGCATCAACCAACTTATGCAAAACGGTTAATAATTTATTGATATCTTCAAAATGCAAACCAGTTGTTGGTTCGTCGAGAATATAAAGGGTATCTCCCGTGGCCTTACGGCTTAATTCTTTTGCCAATTTAATTCTTTGTGCTTCACCGCCAGAAAGAGTGGTGGCACTTTGCCCAACTTTAATATAGCCCAAACCAACATCGCACAAAGACTTAAATTTTTCGTAAATATGTGGAATGTGAGCAAAAAATTTAGCACAATCTTCGGCGGTCATTTGAAGAATATCGGAAATAGATTTGTCTCGATATTTTATTTCTAGAGTTTCGCGATTATATCGTTTGCCACCGCAGGTTTCGCATTTTACATAAACATCGGGCAAAAAGTGCATTTCAATTTTTATCATACCGTCACCTTGACAAGTTTCACATCTACCGCCCTTCACATTAAACGAAAATCTGCCAACTTTATAGCCTCTCGCTTTTGATTCGGGCAAATTAGTATAAAATTCTCGAATAAAAGTAAAGGCACCAATATAGGTGCACGGGTTAGATCGTGGAGTTCTGCCAATCGCAGATTGGTCGATTTCAATGATTTTATCAATTAAATGATGACCATAAATGCCTTGGTAAGGTCCGGGATTGGCTTTGCTACGATTGACAATACGATCAAGAGCAGGAAATAGTGTTTTGATAATCAAACTAGATTTTCCACCACCAGAAATGCCCGAAACCGCCGCAAATATTTTGAGCGGTAAATCAAAAGTAATATTTTTAAGATTGTTAAGAGTAGCTCCTTTTAAGCTAATTATTTTGGTTTGATCGATTTCTCTTCTGATTTTTGGCACCTCAATAGTTTTTTTGCCACTTAAATATTTACCAGTAATGCTATTTTCGTTTTGACAAACTTCTTGCGGAGTTCCTTCGGCAATAATATTGCCACCATGAATACCCGCCCCTGGGCCAACATCGATTAAATATTCTGCTTCTCTCATCATTTCTTCGTCGTGCTCAACCACTATCACCGAATTGCCAAGATCTCTTAAGTTTTTGAGAGTGCCAATTAGTTTGTTGTTGTCAGATTGATGCAGGCCAATAGAAGGCTCGTCTAACACATAAAGCACCCCAGAAAGACCCGAGCCAATTTGCGAGGCAAGCCTGATTCTTTGTGCCTCACCGCCCGATAAAGTGCCAGATTCGCGATTGATGGTTAAATATTCGAGGCCAACATTTTTTAAAAAACCTAATCGCCTGTTTATTTCTTTTAACAACCTTTCGGCGATTTGATTTTGAGTAGAAGTGAGATATTTTGGCAAATCTAAAAACCATTGACAAGATTTTTCAACCGACATTCTGCTTACTTGACCAATGTTTAAGGTGGCAATTTTTACTGCCAAAGACTGTTCGTTTAAACGATGACCGCCACAAGATTGACAAGGTCTGGTTGCTTGAAATTTTGCCAATTCATCAGAAGCCGATTCGTTGTTGATATCGTTTAATTGTTTTTTCAGATAATTAACAATTCCTTCGAAAGGTTTTTTAATTTTTATTGTTTTTAAACCGTCTTCGATTTTTAGTTCGATTTCTTCGCCATCGGTGCCGTAAAATATTTTTTGTCTTATATCGTCTGGTATTTTTTTGAAAGGAGTGTCAAGATTAAAGCCATATTTTACCGACATTGCCATAATAACATGTTGAAAAAATCTTTCATAAGAGCCAAAACCCTGTAAAATATTGATAGCACCTTGCCTGATGGTTAAATTTTCGTCTTCAATAAGTAAATCGGGAGAAAAATATTTTTCCATACCCAAGCCGTCGCATTGTTTGCAAGCACCAAACGGAGAATTAAAAGAAAATAATCTTGGTTCAATTTCGGTAATGGTAAAACCAGAGACTGGGCAACAAAATTTTTCGCTAAACACTACTAAATTACCGTTTTGAATCTCAGAAATATCAGAAATTATTTTTACTTCTGGTTTAGATTGAGTGGAGTTTGGCAAATCAACAATTTCAAGATAAATCAAGCCATCACCAGCTTTTAGGGCGGTTTCAACAGAATCGGCCAATCTATTTCCTAAATCATTTCCTACCACCAAACGGTCGATAATAATTTCTATATTATGTTTTTTATTTTTATCTAAGATTGGTAAAATATCGTTAAGATCGTGAATTTTACCATTAATTTTTATTCTTTGAAAACCCTGTTTTCTGGCTTGCATCATCTCTTTGCGAAACTCGCCTTTTTGCCCTCTTACAATTGGAGCTAATAAATAAATTTTTGTTTTTTGTGGCAAAGAAAGTATTTTATCAACAATCACCGAAGATGATTGACTTTGAATTGGTTGATTAGTTTCTGGCGAATAAGGAACGCCAATTCTTGCAAATAACAAGCGATAGTGATCGTAAATTTCTGTAACAGTGCCAACAGTTGATCTTGGGTTTCTAGAAGTAGTTTTTTGATCGATAGCAATTGCTGGCGATAGACCAGAAATAGATTCGACATCTGGCTTGTCTTGCATATCTAAAAATTGCCTAGCATAAGAAGAAAGGCTTTCGATAAATCTTCTCTGACCTTCGGCATAAATAGTGTCAAAAACCAAAGAAGATTTGCCCGATCCGCTAAGACCAGTAACTACCACCAATTGATTTTTAGGTATAGAAATGCTTACATTTTTTAGATTATGCTCTTTGGCACCAACAACCTTAATAAATTTTTCTTCCATTATTTTTTTAGTTTAATTCTACTTAACAAGAGATTTTAACCGCTTGTTTTGATATGATTTTACCATCGAATTGCCATACTGCCCCAAGTTAAACCACCCCCCAATGCTTCTAAAACCACTAAATCATTTTTTTTAATTCTGTTATTTTTGCAGGCAAAATCAAGAGCCAACGGAATAGAGGCCGCCGAGGTGTTGGCATGATCTTGCACGGTTATAATAACTTTTTCTTGCGGAAGTTGCAGTTTATGCATAACTCCTTGCAAAATGCGTAAATTGGCTTGATGAGGTATTAATAAATCTATATCGTTTGTTGACAAACCAATTTGTGTTAAGGTGGTTAAAACAGATTGAGTCATTTTATCGACAGCATGTTTAAAAACTTCTTTTCCCTGCATTGTTACATAACCAGCAGAACCGTTAAAAGAAGGCCCGCCATTGGTTTGCAACAAATGATTTAAAGTGCCATCAGAGTTTAGATTGCTAGATAAAATACCAACATTTTCTTGATTGCTGGCTTCTAAAAAAACACAACCAGCACCATCGCCAAACAAAACACAAGTATTGCGATCTTGCCAATCAACAATTCTAGACATTGTTTCTGCACCAATAACCAACACATTTTTAACTTGTTTTGCCAAAATTAAAGCATTGGCAATTGTTAAGGCATAAACAAAACCCGAACAAACAGCAGAAACATCAAAAGCAAAGGCTTTCGATGCACCAATTTTTGCCTGGACAGTGGTGGCGGTAGCAGGAAAGGTGAGATCTGGAGTGGTGGTAGCCACAATAATTGCCTCAATTTGTTGAGCAGAAATATGATGATTTTTAACTAAATCAAAATATGCCAAACAAGCTAAATCGGAGGTGAGTTGATTTTTTTCGGCAATTCTTCTTTGTTTGATGCCAGTTCTTTCGGTTATCCAAGCATCATCAGTATCAACAATTTTTGATAAATCATGATTGGTTAATATTTTTTCTGGCAAATAAGAGCCAGTTGCAACTATTTTAGCAGAAATAGTCATATTTAATTTGTTTGATTAATTGACTGAACTTGATGAAAATCATTTAGACAATCTTTGTTTTGATTAAGATCTGCAATAATTTTTTCATTTATTTTGTTAACTATTAAATTGTTTGCCACCATAATAGCATTAGCAAAACCAACAGCATCAGTGCTACCGTGGCTTTTCACTGCAATGCCATTTAAGCCAATTAACATGGCACCATTATGCATTCTGGGATCAATTTTTTTGATGGCATTATTTAAAGAAACAGAAGACAAAATATAACCAATTTTTGCCAACCAAGAAGAAGTGAAACCATCTTTTATTACAGAAGAAATAAATTTTGCCGTGCCTTCAATAGTTTTTAAAGCAACATTGCCAGTAAAACCATCGGTTACCACTACATCAACTTCTCCCTTCACAATATCGTCGCCTTCTACATAGCCACAAAAATTACTCGCCATAGTGCTATTTTTAAGCATATTTGCCACATTTTGCACATGATTATTGCCTTTTAGCTCTTCTGAGCCAACATTTAAAACCCCAATTTTTGGATTTGCAATGTTTAAAGCATAATTAGCAAAAGCCTTGCCCATTATTGCAAATTCAAATAATAAATTAGCATCACATTCAATATTGGCACCCATATCTAACAAAACAGTGCCTTTATTTTTTTTGTTAGGAACAGAAGTTACAATAGCTGGGCGACTAATTGTGGGTAAAGTTCTTAACACTAATTTAGCAATTGCCATTAAAGCACCTGTGTTGCCAGCAGAAACAACTGCCATAGCCCTTTTTTCTTTCACAGCATCAATTGCCAACCTCATACTAGATTTTGTGAGTTTTCGCAAAGCAACCGAAGGCTTTTCAGAAGATGAGACAAATTCATCGGTATGAATAAAATCAAATCGACCTTTTAAATGGCGACAGTGATTTATTATTGGCAATACCTTTTTTGAATCGCCAAAAAGCAAAAAATTAATATTAGCATGTTTGCTAGCAACAATATCGGCTCCTTCAATTACAATTTGCGGAGCCTTATCGCCACCCATGCAATCTAAAGCGATGATAAATTCAGACACCTTCTACTCTGATTGAGTTTTGTTAATTTCGTTTTCTTCTGGATTATTTTCTGCTTTTTCTTTGTCAGATTGTTCTTTTTTAGCTCTTTTTTTAAGATTTATTTGAAGTTTGCCGTTTTTATAAGTATCGTTAACAATATGATGAGGGAGTTTAAACTCACCACTTTCTTGATCGACGATAACATTAGCAAAATCAGCTTTAAAGGTGCCATTGCTACCTCTTCTCATACCGCTTTTTGAACTAGATTTTTTCTTTTTAGGAACTGCCATATGATAAAATGATTATTATAAATTATATTAAAGATTATATCAGCATTATTTTA
>RFXY01000059.1 GCA_009921385.1 Pseudomonadota bacterium | reverse complement strand
TCTAGATTAATTTTAAAATCAACAAAATTTTAATGCAAGCAAAAAAATATCTACTAATTTTTTTTCTGTTATTTAATTGCTGTTTTTTTATGAAATTAAATTTTTCAGCAATGGCAGAAGAAATAAAGCTAATTTCTGATGCGGAAACTGAAATATTTTTGCAAGAATTAATCAATCCATTTCGGCAATTGGCTCAATTAAAAGAAGCAAAAATATATTTAGTGCAAGATGAGGCTATCAATGCTTTTGTTGATAAAAATCATAATATTTTTATCAACACTGGTTTATTGATGAAATTTAATAAAATAGAGGTGTTACTTGGGGTTTTGGCTCATGAAATTGGGCATGTTGTAGGAAAACATGCTTTAAAAACAGAAATTTATCAACAAGATAAAAATAAAGCTTTTTTTGGTTATGGTATGGCACTTGGTGCAATTTTGGCAAAATCGCCAGATAGTGCCACGGCTATTGCTTTGGCAACTAATGAGGGCATTTATAAAATGCAATTAAAATATTCAAGACAACAAGAAGATTCGGCAGATTTAATAGCCATAGAGTTTTTGGAAGCTTTAAATTATCCAGTTTCTGGTCTAAAAGAAATATTTCAATTTTTTTTACAACAATCTTTGCAAGAAAATTTAGATCGGCAACAAAAAATTGAGCTAGAATATTCTCAAACTCATCCGTTAAGTGAAAAAAGATTAACAAGAATTCAGCAATATCAGCAAAAAAATGCTATTAATTGGCAAAAAATCGCACAGTTCAATGAAAGATTGTTGTTAATACAAGCAAAACTTGATGGTTTTTTATTGCCGACCGATTTGGTGCTAAAAAAATATTTTAATGATAATAAAACCAATCATCAAATCGCCAGAGCGGTTGCTTATTTTAGATTAAATCAGTATCAAAAAAGCTTTCAAATACTTGATAAAGCCATTAAAAATAACCAAAATAATGGCTTTTTATTTGAATTAAAGGCAGAGTTATTGCAAAAGAGCCATCATATTGATTTGGCTATGCAAAATTATCAAAAAGCGATATTATTGCTAGATATCAAACAATCGGCGATGGCAAGGTTAATGCTTGCTGAAATAGTGATTAATCAAGAAAATATTCAGCCAAAATTGCTTGATTTTGTTGAACAAAAATTGATGGAAGCAAAATTTTATTTAGATGATAAGCCGTTATTTTTCAAACAAATTGCCACGATTTTTCATCTAAAAAAACAATATTCTTATGCTAATTTTTATTTAGGCAAATATTATTTTTTATTACAAAATGAAAAAAAAGCCAAAGAATTATGGCAAGAGGCCTTAAAAACAGAACCTCCACTAGACACTCACACAAAATTTATCATAACAGATTACGGAGTTTTATAAAGCCGATCTCGGTCAGAATTCCCCTTCTGTAGAAGGGGTGGATTTTTTTGCGATAGCAAAAAAAGACGGGGTAGTGTTGGTAGCCGATCTCGGTCAGAATTCCCCTTCTGTAGAAGGGGTGGATTTTTTTGCGATAGCAAAAAAAGACGGGGTAGTGTTGGCAAGTCACGGTAGGATCTTCTTCGAAAAAATATCGGCGATCGTCTCCCAACAATACCCCGGCACTTCGTGCCACCCCTTCTACAGAAGGGGAATTGCACACCGAGAACTTCTTGCCAACACTACCCCGCCCGCTATTGCTTGCACCCCTTCTGCAAGAAGAAGAATTTAGATCGAGCATTTCATGTCACCCTGCACTAAAAGAATACTTTTAAAGAGCGATATCTGTGCGATAAAAGCCGTGTTGCCAGTTAATTTGTTGCAATAAATTATAGGCTTTTTTTCTGGCTTTGGCAAAATCATCGTCAATCGCAATTATATTTAAAACTCTGCCCCCGACGGCAATAATTTTTGAGTTATCAAGAATGGTGCCAGCATGTAAAAAATAACAATCTGGTGTTTGTTGAATTTTTTCTAAACCAATAATTTCTGTGTTTTTAATATGATTCTCTGGATAACCTTTGGCACATAAAACCACACAAACTAATTTTTTCGTTTCATCGATAATTAATTGAAAATTAGCTAATTTTTTATGAACAGAAGCTAAAATTAAAGATAAAAATTGTTGGTTAAGTCTGGGCAATAAAACCTGAGTTTCTGGATCGCCAAATCGCACATTAAATTCGAGCAGTTTTGGACCTTGTTTAGTAATCATCAAACCAGCAAACAAAACACCGCAAAAAGTGATGTTTTGTTGTTGCAAAGCCAATAGGGTGGGTAAAATAATTTCTTGATCTATTTGTTTGTGTAGTTGTTTTGAAACTTTATCTACTGGAGAAAAAGTGCCCATGCCACCAGTGTTAAGGCCAGTTTCATTTTCTCCTACTTTTTTATGATCGCAAACAAAACCAAGAGAAACAAAATTGCAACCATCGGCTACCACAAAATAACTCACTTCATAACCTGTTAAAAACTCTTCAATGACAATTTTTTCACCTGCCAAACCAAATTTGCCAGCAAACATACTGTTTATGGCATCTTGAGCTTCTTGTTGATTGTTGGCAATAATCACACCCTTGCCAGAAGCGAGGCCATCGGCTTTAATGACACAAGGAAAACCTAGTTCTAAACAATATTGCAGGGCAGGTTGGCTAGAAGTAAATTCTTGATAACGAGCTGTAGGCACCTGTGCTTGGTTAGCAATTTTTTTCATAAAAATTTTCGAACCTTCTAGTTGAGAGGCTTTTTTATTGGGCCCAAAAACTAAAATTTGCTCTTGCTGTAAATCATCAACCAAGCCATTTACCAGGGGTTGTTCTGGCCCAACAAAAACTAAATCAATTTTTTGTTCTTGACAAAAAGCAATAATGTCGGGGTGGTTATTGATGTTGATATGAGAAACATTGATGGCGATAGAAGCGGTGCCGGCATTTCCTGGTAAGGCAAAGATTTTTAAATGAGGGTCGGATTGTAAAAAAGCTTTGCAGACCGCGCTTTCTCTGCCACCAGAGCCTATAACTAAAATATTTTTCACCATATGCTAAAATTGACGTAAAGTTAATTGATGGTGAGAATGAAGATTGTTGATAATTTTTTGGCTGATTTCATCTATTTCGCCACTAGTGAGAGTTTGGGTGGTTGGCTTGATTTTAACCCGAAAAGTAAGAGAAGTTGATTGATTAGCTAAATTTTTGCCACCAGAAAAAATATCAAGTAAAATAACCTGGCTAATATAGGTTTTGTCGGTGTTGATGATTGTTTTTAAAATATCGCCAATAACAAAAGAGTTGTTGGCAATAAAAGAAAAATCTCGCTCAACAGTTGGCAAAATATTGTGCTGATAAGCTTTATGATTGATGTTTAGGTTGATTTGCGGTAGATTTTGACAAAAAATTTCGGCAACATTTAGCTTGTTTTTAAGATCGAAATGTTGATTGATATTTGGGTGAATTTCGCCAAAATAGCCCAATAATTTTTTGCCTAAACAAACTGCTACAGAGCGGTGCGGATGATAATAATTTGGTAGATTTTCGGTTTGCAATTGCAGACTTTCAGATTTTATGTTAAAAATTTCTAAAACACTTAACAAATTTTGTTTGATATCAAAAACATCAAAAGCTCGGGATGGTTGCAGGTGATTAGCAGAAAGATTGTTGCCAGTTTGCAACAGGGCAATTGAAGGCTGATTTTGTTGATTGGCAAAAATACTGCCAATTTCAAACAAAGAGCAATCAAAAAAACTATATGCCGAATTTTTTTGATAATTAGTGATTAAGCCAGTTAAAAGAGTTGGTCTTAGATATTGCATTTCAACAGAAAGGGGATTTTGCAATTCTAATAATTCTTCTTGTTTTGCAAAATTACTTGCTGTTTTAAGACTGGTAAAAGACCAATTGATGGTTTCGATAAAACCACAAGAAACCAAGTTTGTTCTTACTAAATCAAAAGCAGAATGCAAAGTGTTTTTGTTGAAATTTTCGGAAGAAACATCGATGTGTAAAGGAATAGTTGGGATGTTGTTGTAGCCATATATTCGTGCGATTTCTTCTACTAAATCACAAGCGATGTTGATGTCGAAGCGGTTGCTTGGCACTGTGATTTTTTTTTGGTTGTTTGGCAAAGAATTATCAGCAAGATTGTCGATGATAAAACCCAGTTTTTCTAAAATGTTGGTGATGTTTTTTTCATCAATATCAAGTGCAGTAAGTTTTTTTACTAAATCATAGTCAAATTCGATGATTTTTGTTGCATTAATTTTGCCACAAGAGTTGATATTGCTAGCTTCTCCGCCACAAATTTCTAGAATTAAATTAGTGGCAAAATCAAGAGTGAAACAGCATAATGAATCGTCAACTCCTCTTTCAAAACGATATCTAGAATCAGAAAGAATATTTAATTCTCTGCCTGTAGTGGCAATATTTTCTGCTAAAAAATGAGCAGATTCTAGCACTATGTCGGTTGTTTGTAAGGTGCAAGAACTATCAAAACCGCCAATAATGCCAGCTAAACTAAGTATTTTATGTTGATTAGCAATAACAAGATGGTTGTTATTTAGTGTATGGTTTTGTTGTTTTAGCGAAACAAATTGTTCAGAATTATTGGCTAATTTAATTTCTAGATCGTCTTCGATGTGTTGTGCATTGTAGGCATGCATTGGTTGATTAAAAAGGTGCATTGTGTAATTTAGGCAATCAACCACAGCAGAAATGCTATTTAAACCAACTTTATTGAGATAATCGGTGAGCCACTGCGGAGATTGTTGATTTTTAATATTGCTGATTTTGCGAAAAGCAATAAAACTACACAAATTGCTTGCTAAATTCTTGATGTGATGAGGAAAGTTTGTGGTTGTTGTGATGGAAGTTTTTGGAAGTGGTTTTAATTTGCCAATATTGGTTGCCGACAAATCTTTGGCAATGTTGTAAACTCCTAAGCAATCTCCGCGATTGGGTGTGATATTTAGCTCAATTAAAGCATCGTTTTTTTGAAAAACCTCGGCAATCAAACTGCCAATTTTAATATTGTTGTCAATTTCAAGAATTCCAGCAGAATCAAAGCCTAAGCCAAGTTCAAAAGCAGAGCAAAGCATACCGTTGCTTTCTATGCCCGCTATTTTTGCTTTTTTTAATACTAAATTAGAGGATGGTATGGTTGAGCCGATAGGGGCAAAAGCAACCTTAATGCCAGATCGAGCATTAGAAGCTCCGCAAACTATGGCGAGAGGTTCTTTTTGCAACGAGGTTTGCACCAAACAAACTTGTAATTTTTGTGAATTAGGGTGAGGGCTGGTTGAAATAATTTCTGCCACTGTAAAATTTGCTAAAGAAGCAGAGTAGTCTAGGCAAGATTCTACCTCTAGACCAATATTGGTGAGTGTTTGGCAGATTTCTGTTAGAGATGCTTTAGTTTCTAAAAAATTTTTTAGAGCGCTAAGAAGAAATTTCATGTATTTAAATTGCTATTTTCAAGATTTTTAAGAGCTTTGCTAATGAGAAATTTTTGTTGAGAATCGTCTATTTTGCTGTTGGCAACAATTTTTATAGCCTCGTTAATAATGGTTTCTTGCACTTTTCTTACCGCGATTTGCTCTTCTTCTTGTAATCTTTTTTGAGAAGCGGTAGTTATTTTTGCCAATTCTTGTTCTAAGTTTATTTTGGCATTTTGATGTATAATGTTTAATTCGTTAGAAGTGTTTAGTTGTAGTTTTTTGGCATATTCTATTGATTGTTGATGATAGTCTTGGGCTTCGTTTAGTAATTTTTCGGCTTTTTCTTTTGCTTGCGATGCCATCAGCAAATCGCGAGCAATTTGTTGAGATTTTTCGTTGAGCATTGAGCTAATTTTGTAACCTAAAAACTTATAGATAAAAATTATAAAAAGAACAAAAGCTACTGCCAGCCAAAATTTTTCGTCTATCATAGGTTATGAAAAAATTTTATTTTTGATTAAATTTACAACATTAGCTATTTGTTGCTGATTTTGTAAAAAAGATTGTTGAAAAAATTCTTGTATTTTTTTTTGCATTTCTTTTTGAGTAAGAGCTATTTCTGCTTTTGTTTTGGCAAGAGAAATTTCGTGGTTGTGATTGATTTCTTTAGTTGCTTGATTGATGTTTTCTTGATAAGAATTTTGAGCTTTTGTTCGGAGTTGCTGAGATTCTTGACTGATTTTAGTTATTTCTTGTTGCAATTCTTCGGCAATAGCAATGTTAGAAGAAATGATATTTGTTCGGTTGTTGATAATTTCAGATAGTCTAGGAATGATAACAAAGTAAATTGTTAAATATAAAATGCTAAAACAAATAATAAACCAAAAAATTTGCGAAGCATAGGTGGTGTAATCAAATTGTGGCATAGAGCTTAAATTCAATGTTTGTTTAAATATTTGGGCAAAAACAACAAGCTATTTTTGATAAGTTGTTGTGGATTGATTTGATAATAAAACAAGGGGTTTTTTTTATTGTTTTAACCCCTTGTGAATATTATTGTGAATTATTGTTGTG
>RFXY01000058.1 GCA_009921385.1 Pseudomonadota bacterium | reverse complement strand
TGTGTTAAGAATCTTGTAATTCTAAATTTTGATTGCCTAAAAAATTTAAACCAATCAGGTAATGCTCAGAAGAATCTTGCCGAGAAGATTTTGGTTTAAAATATTTTACCTGTTTAAATTTTTGTTTTAATTGTTGTAAAATAATGTCGGAACTGCCTCCTTGAAAAATTTTACTCACCAAATGACCGTCGTTTTTTAAGATTTTATCTGCTACCGACAAAACATCTTCTAATAAATCAATAATTTGCAAATGATCTACGGTTTTGTTGCCTGTGGTGTTAGAAGCCATATCGCTTAATAGAACATTGCAGTAGGGTTTTTTGCTAATTTTTACTAATATTTCTTTAATTTTTGTGAGAGTTTCTTCTGCCAAAAAATCTTGTTGTAAAAAATGAACCCCAGCAATTGGCGACATTTCTAGCAAATCAAGGGCAACCACCTTGTTTTCGCCAACTTTTGTTACTGCATACTGGCTCCAGCCACCAGGTGCCGATCCTAAATCGACCACACTTTTATTTTTTTTAAAAATTTTAAATTTTTCATCGATTTCAATAATTTTAAATGCCGCCCTCGACCGCCAACCTTCTTGCCTTGCTTTTTCAACAAAAGGATCGTTTAGTTGTCGGGTAAGCCATTTTTTTGAAGATTTAGTGAACCTATGACTATTTTTTAGATTTTGAAATTTTTGAGGCATAGGAAAATTTTATGGTGTATTTAAAGATTATTGATGTTTAATTGCTGTTGACATACTAGAAATAAAATCGACTATTTCGTTGCTAAGTTCGGTGCAGTTTTGTGGTAGATTGGCAATTTTTTCTACGATTGCCGAGCCAACCACAATGCCGTTGGAGCCTGCATTGGCAAAATCTTTCGCTTGTTGTGGATTTTTGATGCCAAAACCCAAAACAATTGGTAAATTGGTGATTTGTTTTAGTTGCTGTATTTGTAAAATATTGTCGGTTGCTTTGGCTTGTTTGGTGCCCGTAATGCCTGTAAGAGAAATTAAATAAACAAAACCGCTGGCATTTTGCAAAATTTGGCTTGCTCGTGTGGCGGAAGTGGTGGGAGCGATGAGGTTGATAAAATCTAGTTTTGCAGATTTGATAAAATTCACTACTTCTGATTGCTCTTCTAGCGGTAAATCGACAATTAACACACCGTCGGCACCAGCTTTTTGCATATCATCAAAAACTTGTGATAAACCATATTTGAGTAGCGGGTTAAAGTAGGTCATAAGCACCACCGGAGTTTGCTGATTTTCTTTGCGAAAGTCGGCAATTAAATTGAGAGTTTTTGCCAGAGTTGCCCCAGATTGAACCGCTCTTTTGCTTGCCATTTCGATAGTCGGGCCATCTCCTGATGGGTCTAAAAATGGCACTCCAACTTCAATAATATCGACACCTAATTTTGGCATAGCCAACATTGTGGTAAGAGATGCTTGATAAGAAGGGTCCCCAGCACATAAATAGGCAACGAAAGCCGATTTTTGTTGTTTTTGTAATTGCAAAAAAGTGTGAGAAATTCTCATAATTTTACCCCTAAAAAGTTAGCGACAGTGTTGATGTCTTTATCGCCTCTGCCCGAAAGATTGACGATGATTGATTGATCTGGTTGCATAGTTTTGGCTAGTTTGCAAGCAAAGGCAATGCCGTGGGCAGATTCAAGAGCGGGTATAATGCCCTCGATTTTGCAAAGTAATTGAAAATAGGTTAAAGCTTCTTCGTCGGTTGCCGAAACATATTTTGCCCGGCCAATTGAGTGCAAGTAGGCATGTTCTGGGCCGATTCCGGGGTAGTCTAGACCTGCAGAAATAGAGTGAGTGTCGTCGATTTGCCCGTCTTGATTTTGTAAGAAAAAAGTTTTGTTGCCGTGCAAAACCGCTTTGGTACCTTTGCTGATAGAGGCAGAATGCAAGCCAGAATCAATGCCTTTGCCACCCGCTTCAACTCCATACATTGCCACTTCGTGATTATCGATAAAGTCATAAAACAAACCAAGGGCATTAGAACCGCCGCCGATGCAAGCAACCAAAGCATCTGGCAATTTTTGTTGCATAGCTAAAATTTGTTGTTTTGCTTCTTTGCCAATGATAGAATGAAAATCTCGCACCATTTGTGGGTAGGGGTGCGGGCCCGTGACCGTGCCAAGCAAATAATAGGTTTCGGTCGGGTTAGAAACCCAATCTCTCATCGCTTCATTGATGGCGTTTTTGAGGCTTTTTGAGCCAGTTTCAACCGCTCTCACCTCGGCACCAAGCAGTTTCATACGAAAAACATTGGGAGCTTGTCGTGCAATGTCTTTGGCACCCATATAAATGATGCAAGGCAAAGAAAACAAGGCACAAACTGTTGCGGTGGCAACTCCGTGTTGACCTGCACCAGTTTCGGCAATTATTCGTTTTTTACCCATTTTTTTGGCAAGCAAAATTTGCCCCAAAGAGTTGTTGATTTTGTGTGAACCGGTGTGGTTAAGTTCGTCTCTTTTTAGATATATTTTTGCCCCACCGCAATGTTGAGTTAGTTTGCTTGCCAAATATAGCGGGCTTGGCCTGCCGATGTAGTGAGTGAAATAATAATTTAGCTCTTGCTGAAATTGAGGATCTTCTTTAATTTTTGCATAGGCTTGTTGCAGTTCTAAAACCGCAGGCATAAGAGTTTCGGCAACATAAGCACCGCCAAATTCGCCAAACTTGCCGTGATTATTTGGTTGTTGATAAGAAGATTTGGACATATTAAACTGCCAATAATTTAACTATTTTTGCAGTAGCAAAAGTAGTTGTGGTTGAAATAAAACAAGAAATTGCCAATAAAACTTGGTAATTTTGCCAAAAATCGTTATGAAAAGCCAAATAACCAAGCAAGAGAATTGGTAAAATGAGGGGTAGGGCAATGATTGCCATATAGCCCAAAGACTGAAAGTGATTGGTGAGAACCCCAGACATCGCCGAAATAAAACTAATGGTTAAAGTGGCAATGGCAATTATCGCAACCAACTTGACAATGCTTAGTAAATTAAAATTTTGTAAAATTGCTAAAAAAACCGCTCCAACAATAATCGGCAAAACCACTCCTAGCCAACTGGCTAAAATTTTTGCTAACACAAATTTTTCGAAATTGGCAAATAACATCAGCATTTGCTCGATAGTGCCATCAGAAATATCGTCTTTGCAAAAATGTTGAAAAAAACCTAAAATTACCAATAAAGAAGAGAGGATGGTTGCTAATAAAAACAAGCTTTGTTGATTAACTGTGGTAGCTTGATGTAAAAATTGAAAAATCACTAAAAAAACCACAAAAAACAATAAACTTACTATAAATTGTTGAGATTTAAACCACAAATTGTTGATTTCAAAAGCAATTATAGTAAAAAACATAGCTAAATAGCGGTTAAAATTGATTCGAGATATTTGCGATAATCAGAATTGGTTTTATATTTTTGACATAATTCATAAAACTGCTCTTGATTGATAAAATTATGTTGGTAGGCAATTTCTTCGAGACAGGCAATTTTTAAACCTTGTCTTTTTTCGATGGTTTGAATGAAGCTTGCCGATTCTAACAACGAATCGGGGGTGCCAGCATCGAGCCAAGCAAAACCTCGCCCCAATTTTACTACACCTAAATTTTGTTGTTGCAAATAAACATTATTCACATCGGTAATTTCTAGCTCGCCTCTTGCCGATGGTTTGAGATTTTTGGCTATATTCACCACTTCGTTGCTATACACATAAAAGCCCGTGACCGCCCAGTTTGATTTTGGTTGCAGAGGTTTTTCAACAATAGAAACCGCCATATTATTGGCCAACTCAACCACACCATATCGCTGTGGATCAGAAACTTGGTAGGCAAAAATCATCGCTTGGCATTTTTTTTGAGTAAAAGGCAAAATGTGTTGATGAAAATTTTCAAAAGAAAAGTCGGAGCCGTAAAAAATATTGTCTCCTAAAATTAAACAAACAGAGTCGGAGCCAATAAATTTTTCGCCCACTAAAAAAGCCTCTGCTATGCCTGCTGGCTTTTCTTGCACTGCATATTGTAATTTGATGCCAAAGCTTGAACCGTCGCCTAAAAATTTGGCAATGTTGGGAGTGTCAAAAGGAGTGCTGATAATTAAAATTTCGGTGATGCCCACATTCATTAAATTAGCAAGTGGGTAGCAAATCATTGGCTTGTCGTAGACAGGCAACAATTGTTTGCTGATAATGTTGGTTAAAGGTGCTAAACGAGTGCCGCTGCCACCTGCTAAAATAATGCCTTTCATAAGTTATTTTGCTTTGTTATTTTCATCGACTAAAACTACTTTTGGTTGCCAATTTTTTGCTTCGCAAGCAGGTAAAGAGCAGTAGGCAATGATGATTACTAAATCGCCCACACAAGCTTTTCGAGCTGCCGCCCCATTGATTTGAATGATGCCAGAATTTTTTGGAGCAGAAATTGTGTAGGTGGTAAACCGTTCGCCGTTGTTGATGTTGACTACATCTACTTTTTCATAAGGTAAAATATTGGCTTCTTGCAACAAAGTTTCGTCGATAGAAATTGATCCTTCGTAGTGTAAATCGGCACCAGTAACTTTGGCACGATGAATTTTGGCTTTTAACAAATTTAATTGCATAAGTTTAATCGATTTTTAGAGTGGCGATATTTAGTTCTTTGAGTTGTTTTTGGCTAACCAAAGCGGGTGCCCCCATCATTAAATCTTGTGCCTTGCCGTTCATAGGAAACGGAATAACCTCACGAATATTTGGCTCGTCGGCAAGAAGCATAATGATGCGATCGATGCCCGGGGCAAGCCCACCGTGAGGCGGAGCCCCATATTTAAAGGCATTTATCATGGCACCAAATTGTTTTTCAACCACTTCTTTGCCATAACCTGCCAAGGCAAAAGCTTGATACATAATTTCGGGCTTGTGGTTTCTGATTGCTCCAGAGCAGAGTTCAACCCCGTTGCAAACAATATCGTATTGAAAGGCCTTGATGGTGAGCGGATCTTGTGTGTTTAGTGCTTCTAAACCGCCTTGGGGCATTGAAAAAGGATTGTGAGAAAAATCGATTTTACCAGTTTCAGAATTTAGCTCATACATAGGAAAATCGGTGATCCAGCAGAATTTATAAACAGATTCGTCGATTAAATTTAGTTCTTGCCCAAGTTTTATTCGAACTAAACCAGCAATTTTGGTGGCAAAATTTGGTGTTCCGCAAGAAAAAAATACCGCATCGCCTGCTTGTAAATTGGCGATTTTTTGCAAGTTGTGTAGTTGCTCTTGGCTTAAAAATTTGGCGATTGGGCCTTTTGCCTCGTTGTGTTCGTCAAATACAATGTATGCCAAGCCTTTCGCCCCTTGTTGTTGAGCAAATTCGATGGTTTTATCGAAGAAAGATCGTGGTTGATTGCTACATTTTGGAGCAGGAATTGCCTTGATAATTTCGTGATTGGCAATGGCTTTGGTAAAAATGCTAAAACCAGAATCAACAAAAACACTGGTGGCATCGGCTAAAATGAGCGGATTTCGCAAATCGGGCTTGTCGATGCCGTATTTTTGCATTGCCTCTTGATAAGGAATTTGCACAAAAGTTTTTTCGGTGAGTTTTTTGTTGCCAAATTGACTAAAAATGCTATGTAAAACAGGCTCAATTGCACAAAAAACATCGTCTTGGGTGGCAAAAGCCATTTCAACATCGAGTTGATAAAACTCAGGAGAGCGATCAGATCGTAGATCTTCGTCGCGAAAACAAGGGGCGATTTGAAAATAACGGTCAAAACCCGAAACCATCAGCAATTGCTTAAATTGTTGCGGTGCCTGTGGCAGAGCATAAAATTTGCCATGATGCAACCGAGCGGGAACCAAATAATCTCGGGCACCTTCGGGAGAAGAAGCGGTGAGAATTGGGGTTTGAATTTCGAGAAAACCTTGCTTGGTCATTTCAAACCGCAGAGCTTGAATAACCTTGGAGCGAAGCACAATATTTTGATGGGTTTTTTGCTTTCTTAAATCAAGAAAACGATATTTTAAACGTAATTCTTCGGGATATTGTTGGCTTTCGTCGTTCACCTGAAAAGGTATTTGCTCTGATAAAGATTCGATGTGCAAGCTTGCAACTTTAATTTCGATTTCGCCAGTGCTTATTTTGTGGTTAACTAATTCTGGTGCTCGGGCAACCACAAAACCAGTGATGGTGATGACCGATTCGAGCTTGATGCTGGCAATGTTGTGTAAATCGAGCTGTGGATTTTGCTTGTCTAAAACCAATTGACTGATGCCGTAGTGATCGCGAAGATCGATAAAAATTAGGCTACCGTGATCTCTTTTTGAATGAACCCAGCCCGATAATTTCACCTGAGCATTGAGATTTTTAATGGTAAGTTGCGAGCAGTTGTGAGAACGATATTGGTGCATTTTTTAAATTAAATTGCATTTATAGAACTATGAAAAACACTATTATAAAATTAGCTATTAACATTTGCAACAAAAATTGTGTGAAAAAAATTTTAAACCATGAAGTGTCGGCAAGCAGAACTGGGGGCAAATTCCCCTTTTTTAGAAGTGGTGGCGGAAGCGAGGGCGGGGTAGTGTTGGCAAGCAGTTCTCGGATATTCCCCTTCTTGTAGAAGGGGAATTCTGATCGAGTG
>RFXY01000057.1 GCA_009921385.1 Pseudomonadota bacterium | reverse complement strand
TCTTAACCAGAGACTCCCGAGTAGTTGAAAGAAAAAAATACGGCTACAAAAAAGCCAGAAAAGGTCAAACCTATCGCAAAAGATAGTTGGATTTTTTTTGGAAATTCACAACTAATTTTCTCATAAAATCTATCGAAACAATAAAAAGCCTCTACCTTTATTTTAAATATAGGCAGAGGCTTTTTTAATTTTAACTCTGGTTATGATTTTGTTCTTTGTTCTGTTTGCAAACACTACCCCGCACCACTTTTGCTGGCACCCCTTATACCATTTACATAAATAAATACCACACTTCGATCTAAATTCCCCTTCCTGTGGAAGGGGAATATCCGAGATCGGCTACCGACACTACCCCGCCCACTTTCGCGGGCACCCCTTCTACAAGAAGGGGAATATCCGAGTTCTGCTTGTAAAAACTACCTTTCTAAACTTTTATTTAATGTCTAAATCATTATTATGAACATCGCGGAAAAAGTTGACTTCTTCTTGGCTTTCATCAAAACCGATGCCGGCAGAAATTAGGGCTAACTTACTCATTTGTAAAGCTGTTTCAAGGCTTTTTACCACTACATAATTTGCTCCGATTTTTTTGAGTCTTGCAGATTTATTGAGAGATTCGGCCTTGGTAATTAAGTTGATGTTTGGAAAGTTATCATTTAAAAAGCGACTAATTTTTAGACAAGCAATTTCATCATCAACAGAAATCACAACTGCTTCACATTGTTTAATGGCAATATGATTTAAAATTTCTAGATTTAAAGGATCGCCATAGTATATGTTGTAGCCGTTTTCTTTTTCTTTTTTAACGATTGTTGGATTATGTTCTAAAATTAAATAATTGATCTTTTTTTTATCTAAAATATGAGTAATTATTCTGCCTATTTTAGAAAAACCAATGATAATGATATGTTTTGAAATGTCGCCAACTTCATTTTTTAATTTATTATCTTTTAAAACTTGCTTAGTGTTGATGCTGTGCCTGATTTTGTTGCCAACAATATATAAAAGTGGAGTGAGGGCCATAGTAAAAGTGGTGGTGGTCATTAAAAACTCTGACAAATCGTTGCTTAAAAACTTTTGTTGCACAGCAATTAAAAACACAACGAAAGCAAATTCGCCGCCTTGCGACAAAAGTAGGCCAGTTTTGATGGCAACCGCTAATGGCAATTTAAATATTCTTGATAATAAAACAATTATGGTAGTTTTCAGTAAAATCAAAGACAGCGAGGCGATGGCGATATAAAACCAACTTTTTATCAGAAAATCGTAGTCAAAAGACATGCCAATGCTCATAAAAAACAAGCCTAACAATAAAGATTTTAAAGATAAAATTTCTTCTTCCACTCGATAACGATATTCTGTTTCTGCCACCATTAAACCAGCAATAAAAGCACCCAAAGCCGAAGACATATCGAGCAATTGGCTTATATAGGCAGAGCCCAAAACAATCAATAAAGTAAGACTTAAAAACAAAACATCGTTTTGCGATTTGGCAATTAAGCGATAGATTGGTCTTAGACACAATCTGCCAAAAGCAAAAATAATAATCATGGTAGCAATAGCCTTAAGAAATGCCATAAATAAAGCAGGCATTAAATTGTTGCTTTCTTTTGCCAAAATTGGTAAAAGCACTAAAATTGGTATCACTGTTAAATCTTGCATTAACAGCACCGAAAAAGCTAATTTGCCTATTTTGCTGTTTTGTTCGGATTTTTCTTGAATAATTTGCACTACAATGGCGGTTGAAGACATTGCTAAGGCGACACCGATAACAATTGAGGTGTTGATGTTTATTTTTAGCAAAAAATAACAAATAATAAAAATTGCTAAAGAAGTAGTTAAAACCTGTAAACCGCCAAAGCCCAACACATATTTTTTCATACTGGCTAATTTTTCCAAAGTGAATTCTAGGCCAATAGCAAAAAGCATAAAAACAATACCAAGCTCTGCTACAGATTTGGTGGTGCCTATGCTAGAAACAATACCAAAACCAAAAGGCCCAATGGCAGTGCCAGCAACCAAATATCCCAAAGCTGGGCTAAGTCTTAGTTCTTTAAAAATAACCACCACTACCAAAGAAGCTAAAAGCAAAACAATGATGTCGTGTAAAAAAGAAAGATTGTGCATGGTTGTGTGTAGTGATAAAGTTTATCATGGGACTGTCATCAGAAAAGTCGCATTATATCATTTCCACTAATTAAAATCACTTAGTTTAATTAGTGGAAATGGTATTATATCAATTATGATGATTAATAAACAAATATTCAAGAAAAAAATGACTTTAAAAAATGACTTTAAATGTTATAAGTTCTCTTAAAAAAATACTTTACATCTTATAAAGATGGTTTATAAATTATTATCCATAACCATTAAAATAACTTTATGACTATTTTATCTGATAAAACCATAACACAACTGGTTAAACAACACAATATGATAGAGCCTTTTGTTGAGCAACAAATAAGGTTTAATCAAGCAGGAGAAAAAATTATTTCTTATGGTAATTCTTCTTATGGCTACGATGCTAGAGTTGCCGATGAGTTTAAGGTTTTTACTAATATCGATTCTGCTATTGTTGATCCTAAAAATTTTTCTGAAAATAGTTTTGTGAATAGAAAAACCGATGTTTGCATTATTCCGCCCAATAGTTTTGCTTTGGCAAGAAAAATCAACCTATGCAAGGTGCGGTATTATTGTTAATGTAACCCCGCTCGAGCCTGGTTGGGAAGGGCATGTTACTTTAGAATTTTCTAATACCACACCTTTGCCTGCCAAAATTTATGCTTTCGAAGGTGCTTGTCAATTTTTATTTTTTAAAGGCGATTTACCTTGCCTTAACCCCTATAATAAAAGGCAAGGAAAATATATGAAACAAACTGGGGTTACTTTACCAAAGGTATAATATAAGGTATAATATAATGTTCTTTTTGTTAAAAAATTTTAGCACCATTCTTTTTTTATTTGCTTGTTTTTGTTGTCAAATAGCAAAAGCCAACACTAATCAAGCAAATTCTCAAGCAGAAAATGTTGCTCAAAATTATGTAACTTTGCCAACTTATGGCACTCAAGATTTAATCAACACTTTAAATGTTCCTGTCAATCCCGATAGTTTTTTAGCAAAAAATCAACAAATCAATAACAATTTTAATCAAAATTTATTTAAAATAAACACCGAAGAAAGCCTTTTAAACAAAATTTATGCCCAAAAAAAATCAGAAGCTCTCGACCCATATATTGTTATACAAAATCCAAAAATAGAAACCGAATTCAACAAAAAATTATCACCTTACGAGCCAAAAACTACCACACCAACGAGATTTTTTTTAACCGACCTATCTATGCCAGAAGACTTTGGCAAAACCAATAATTTAGCTAAAAAAACCGGCTCTTTTTACCGAGCTTTTGGTGAGATTATTTTTATTCAAGGCAATATTTCTGATTCTTTTGGAGTGCCAATTAGCAATGTGGTGGTCGAAATTTGGCAAACCAATTCGGCAGGAAAATATCATACTTTACTAGAAAAAAACAGCGAATTTTTTGATAAATATTTTAATATGTCTGGGCGAACCATAACCGACAATTTAGGTAATTATCATTTTATTACCGTGATGCCCGGAAGCTATTCTGGCAGGGCTCCGCACATTAATTTTAATGTTTATCATCCAAAGTTTGGCAAACTTGAAACCGAAATGTATTTTATTAATCACCCGCAAAATCAAACTGATTATCAATATCTTGCCTATACAAATCAAGAGCGAGATTTGCTTACCGCCGATGTTCGAACTATTGATTTTATTGATCCAGAAGCCATAAAATTATGCACTTTTAACCTTGTTATGAAGGGTATTCATCAATTTAAAAAATTCTAAATAATGCAACATAAATCGCAAAGACAGCTACAAATGGGCGAAAATCTCAAAAGAATTTTGGCAGAAATTTTTTTGAAAAATAATTATTCTTCAATTAATGGCAACATCACCACAATTTTAGAAGTAAGTATGAGTCCCGATCTAAAAAATGCTAGAGTATTTATCGATGTTTTTGGCAATAATGCCACTCATATTGTTGAAAAATTAAATAAATTAGTTCCTAATATTCGCCATCAAATCGCCAAAAAACTTACTGCCAGAACGATTCCCGAATTATCTTTTGTGCTTGACGAAACTTATAAAAATGCCAATCATATTGAGCAATTGTTAAAACAAGAAAATCCCGATTTAAAGCCTCAAAATAAACTATGAAACAACTCGCTATTTTAGGCTCTACCGGCTCTATTGGTTATAGCACTTTAAGTTTGGTTAGGCAAAATCCTCATCTTTTTGCGGTAAAATGTTTGGTTGCTCAAAACAATTGGCAATTACTTGCTAAACAAGCTATTGAATTTCAGCCAGAGGTTATTGTTATTGAAAACGAAGAACATTTTGCTTGCTTAACACAAGCCACACCAAAACATATAAAAGTTTTGGCAGGTAAGCAAGCGATGCTTGATGTTTTAAAAAATAAATATCATCTGGTAATTTTAGCCATTGTTGGCATTGCTGGTTTGTTGCCAACCATCACTGCAATTAAAGCGGGCAACGATCTTGCTTTGGCAAATAAAGAATCTTTAGTTTGTGCTGGTAATTTAATTATGAGCTTGGCAAAAACTCACAACACTAAAATATTGCCACTTGATTCCGAGCACAATGCTTTGTGGCAAATTTTTCAAAACAATGAAAAAGATGTAGCCAGCATTGTTCTTACTGCTTCTGGTGGCCCTTTTTTAAATTTTACTGGTGACATCAAGCAAATCACCAAAAAACAAGCAACCCAACATCCAAATTGGCAAATGGGCGAAAAAATATCAGTTGATTCGGCGACAATGGTAAATAAAGGGCTCGAAGTGATTGAGGCTTATTATTTATTTCAAGTGCAAGCTTCGCAAATTGAAGTGTTGATTCATCCTCAATCAATTGTGCATGCTATGGTTCATTATATCGACGGTGCCAGCATTGCTATGTTAAGCAAGCCAGATATGCAAATTTCTATCAGTTATGCTTTAAATTTTCCGCATCGAGTTTTGCAAACCCAACAAAAATTAACTCTATCGCAATTGTCTAATTTGCAATTTTTAGCGGTTGATGAAAAAAAATATCCAGCATTTAAATTATGCCAACAAGCCTTACAGCAACAAGAGTCGGCTTTAATTGCTTTAAATGCTAGCAACGAAGTGGCGGTGGCTAGTTTTTTGCAAGAAAAGTTAGCTTTTTGGCAAATACCTTTGGTAATTGAAAAAACTCTCAATACCATCAAAACAAGCAATTATTCTTCTCTTGAAGAAATATTAGCAATCAATCAACAATGTTGCGAATTGGCAACAAAAATTATTACTACATTATGAGTGCTTTAGTTTCTATTATTTTACATAATTTTTTATCATTTTTAGCGATTATGTCAATAATCGTTTTTCTGCACGAATTTGGGCATTTTATTGTTGCCAGATTATGCAAGGTGAGGGTGCTTGAATTTTCTATTGGCTTTGGTAAAAAACTTTTTGGCATCACCGATAAACACGGCACCGAGTGGCAAATCAGGTTGCTTCCTTTTGGTGGTTTTGTAAAAATGTATGGCGATCGCAATATGGCTTCTTTGCCAAATTCCGATCAGTCTATCGAACTAAAATCGGCAAAAGATGCCTTTATCAACAAAAATGTTTATCAACGAATCGCCATTGTAATTGCTGGCCCTATGGCTAATTTCTTATCTGCTATTGTTATTTTAACTATGCTTTTTAAAGTTTATGGTATGCAACAAACCAGCACTTTGATTGATAAAGTGCTCGAAAATTCTCCCGCTCAAATTGCTAACATAAAAATTAACGATCAAATTTTGGCAATCAATAACAAAAAAATGCAAACTTTTAGTGATGTTGCCAATTTTATTGCCATCAGCACCGAAGAAGAGTTGATTTTTACAATATTTCGAGATAATCAAACAATCGATGTTGCGGTTAAACCAATTTTGCAAGAGAAAAAAAACTATTTCGACGAAGTTCATAAAGCAAGATTTGTTGGCATCGGCTCTTCTCACACACAAACTATCACTTTTTCGTGGCTTGCCAGTTTTAAACAAGGAATAATCGAAACTTACGATCTTTCTGCCACCATTTTACTGGGAGTGAAACAACTTCTTTTTGGGCAAAGATCAATCACCGAAATTAATGGCCCAGTAAAAATTGCTAAATATTCTGGCAAAACTGTGCAATATGGCATTGTTGCTGTACTGTGGTTTGTTGCCCTTATTTCGGTAAATTTGGGCATTATGAATCTTTTGCCAGTGCCAGTTTTAGATGGCGGGCACTTGCTTTATTATGTTTTGGAGGCTATTTTTGGCAAACCAATTCCTATGAAAATACAAGAATTTGGCAATAAATTAGGAGTTAGTTTTTTGTTTTTTTTGATGTTAATGGCAACATACAACGATATCGCAAGTTTTTTTAAAATTTAGAAGTTATTTTATATGGAAAAATTATTTATAAATCCCAATTTAATAAAATTGTTAAAAAAATTTGGGTTTGAAGAGAGTTTGTTAAGCTTAGAAGATTCTCAATCAAAAGATGTAAAATTTATGATTCCAGATAATTCTTGTTTTGGTAAAATTTTAAACAAC
>RFXY01000056.1 GCA_009921385.1 Pseudomonadota bacterium | reverse complement strand
GTTTTGAGGAGAAATTTTGGCTATTTTTAGCCACATATTCAACATATTTGGCTAAAAATAGCAGAAATTTATACCAAAAATGGCAAATAAAGTAAAATACAATTTGGGATGCAACAGTGCCATTATAAATACAGCTATATTTAATGCAACATTTAATCAGCAAATGCTGTGGTTTTTTATAGAGTTTACCGCGAAACAAAAACAACATTCCCAAGATTGGAAGAGGGACGGGAAGGAGAAAAAGCAGGGCTAATGGTAGCATTTTTATAATTTAACAACAATTTTATAAGCAGTTTATTTTCAAAAATTTATTGAGTTTAAATCAATAGCGGTTTTTAACGAATCACCACCACAAAAAGGCCTAGTCGATTTGCCAACTCAATGGTTTCGTGTTTTTGCAAAATAATGGTTTTGTTAAACTCAATTGCCAAGCCCACAAAACCTGCTTTGGCTAAATTGGCAATAGTATCAAGCCCGATGGTTGGTAAATCTGCCTTTTGACTTTGTTTTTGCTTTGCCATTTTCACCAAAATTGCTTGCTTGTTGTAGCCGATATCTAGATTTTGACATCGAGCAATCATGGCATCGGTGCCTTCAACCGCTTCAACGGCAATAATTTGTTTTTGAGCCACCGCCACCGCTTGCCCAACATCAAAATTAGAAAAATGCTTGATGGCGGTTTTGCCAAGCTCAATATCGAGCATATTTTCTGCCGAAGGCTGATTGACAGTTAAAACCCCCAACTTGTTTGCTAAGCAATCGAGCACTTGGCTTATTTTTAACACTTCGATTTGATGTTGTGAAAAAAAGTTAATCACCGTTTTTAAAACAGCATCGTCACCTAAAATTTTGTTAGCCAAAATTTTTGCCAACAAAAAACTGCCAGTTTTATCAACTTTTAACTGCGAAAAAGCCGGCTTGTTAACAGCACCCGCCATCACCAACTGCTTTACTTGATGAGTGGCAAAAATGGCTAATAATTTTTCGACTTCGCCATAGGTGATGTAAATTGGCTGATATTGACTGTAATCTGTTTGGTAATTTTCGCTTGCCAACAGCAACAACACAAACTTTTGTTGTTTTTTTTGACATTCTTCAATGATTAACAAAGGCAAGTTGCCTCGACCAGCAATAATTGCCATAACGGGAGTTTGATTATCCGGCATGGTTTAACGAAGCCCCCCCATCAACAAAAATAATTTGACCTGTAATAAAATTGTTAGTAAGCAAAAAATCGAGAGCAGAAGTTATTTTGCTTGGGTTGCCAATGTGTTTGAGCGGTATTAATTTGCCGATTTTTTCTTTTTCTGCTTGCGGGTTGCTTTCGTTGACCGAACTTAATATGAAACCAGGGGCAATGCCATTAACTCTGATGTGCGGTGCCAATTCTAAAGAAAGCATTTTAGTGGCTTCTGCTAAAAATTTTTTGCTTAATAAATAAAAAAAGCAACTAGTGTCGTATCGGGCAATGTTTTTGTCGAGCATATTGATGATTTGTGCTTGTGGCAGTTTTTTTTGCAAACAATGATAGGCAAAATGCTTGGCTAAAACCAGAGGAGAAGTAAGGTGAATACCTAAATTATCGGCAAGTTGATGCCATTGTTGCTGATCTAAAAATTGCGATTTTGAAAAAATTGAAGCATTGTTGATAAGCAGATTAATAGAAAAATCAGCAAAAATGCTGGCAGAATTTTCAACCTGCTTAGCATCAAGCAAATCAAACGAAACCAAATGACATTTTACCGAATATTTATTGATAATTTCGGCTTGCAAATTAAGAGCCTCTTGCTTGGCGGTGTTGTAATGCAAAACCAAATCGTAGTTTTTTTGGGCTAAAAAAATTGCCATTTCTCTACCAAGTCTTTTACTTGCCCCCGTGATAAGGGCGGTATTTTTTAGCATTGTTTTTTAAAATTGACAACTTGCTGATAAGTTTCTCTTAACAGTTCAGCAAGATTGGTTTTGCTTATGGCGGAAATCACAAAAATTTTGCTATTAATTTTATTTTTGTCAAAGAATTTTTGCAATTTTTTCGTTTGTTTTTTAATTTCAGAATCGCTCAATAAATCGGCCTTAGTTAGTACCACAATTTCGGATTTTTCCATTAATTGAGAATTATAATTTTGCATTTCTTGACGTATGGTTTGATAAGAATCAACCGCCGAAGGGTTATCGCAAGCAATAAGATGCAACAAAGTGGCACATCTTTCGATATGTTTTAAAAAACGGTCGCCCAAACCTTTGCCTTGGCTGGCATCGGCAATTAACCCCGGAATATCAGCAATAACAAATTCATGTTCGTCGATATAGGCAACCCCTAGCTGTGGTTTTAGAGTGGTAAATGGATAGTCGGCAATTTTTGGCTTAGCCCTTGTGGTGATTGATAAAAAAGTAGATTTGCCTGCATTTGGCAAGCCCACCAAACCAACATCAGAAAGCAGTTTTAGCTCTAATCTCACCCACATTTCTGCTACTAGCTCGCCTTTTTGAGCAAAAGTTGGAGCCCTGTTGGTTGAACTTTTAAAGTTGACATTACCCAAACCGCCTCTACCGCCTTTGGCAACTATAAATTGCTGATCGTAAGCAGTAAAGTCATAAAGCAAATTACCACTTTCTTCGCAAAAAACTTGAGTGCCAAGAGGAACCAACAAAACCAAATCTTCGCCAGCGGAACCATTTTGATTAGCTCCCCTGCCTGATTGGCCACTTTTAGCAGAAAAATGTTGCTTGAAACGAAAATCAATTAGGGTGTTTAGGCTATGCACACAGACAAAAACCACACTTCCACCCCTGCCACCATCGCCACCATCGGGCCCGCCCCTTGGAATAAATTTTTCTCGACGAAAACTAGAGGCTCCGTTGCCACCATTTCCTGCCTTGACATTTATTTTTACTTCATCGATAAATTGCATAATTTAAGTAATATTTTCGTAAGCCTTAATCAAAGCCTGCATTTTGTTTAAACATTCTTGGTATTCTAATTTTGGCACCGAATCAAAAACCACTCCCGCCCCCGCTTGCAGATGAATTTTGCCATCTTTAATAAGGGCAGATCGCAAAGTAATGCAGGTTTCCATATTGCCATTGCTGGCAAAAAAACCCACACAACCAGAATAAAAAGATCGTTTTATTTCTTCGAGTTCTTGAACAATTTCCATAGCTCGAATTTTTGGAGCACCGCTCACAGTGCCAGCGGGAAAGCCCGCCATCAAGGCATCAACTGCATCGCAACCCTGTTTTAGCCTACCTTCTACCGTTGAAGAAATATGCATAACATGCGAATAATATTCGATTTGCATTTTTTTTACCACCTCAACCGAGCCATTTTCGGCAACCGAGCCAACATCGTGCCTGCCTAAATCAATTAACATTAAATGTTCGGCTATTTCTTTGGGATCGGCAAGTAATTCTTGGCTAATTTTGGCATCTTCTTCTTCGTTGCCCCCTCGTTTTCTGGTGCCAGCAAGTGGCTTAATGGTGATTTTGCCTTCATTGACCGCCACCATAATTTCTGGGCTTGAGCCAGTAAGCACAAAATTAGGAAAATGGAAATAAAACAAAAAAGGCGAAGGATTGGTTTCTTTTAGAGATTGATAAAAATCAATTTCTTTGAGATGAGCAGAAAAATCGGCGGTAATTCTTTGCGAGGGCAACACCTGAAAAACATCGCCAGCTGTGATATATTGCTTAGCAATATCAACCAACTTGCAATATTTTTGCTTAGATAAATGATGCTCAAATTCTGGCTTTTTGTAATAATCGATAGCGACCTGTTGTAAAAACAAAGTATCAAACATCGCGGTTTCGATTAATTTTATTTTTTCTGCCAAATCGCTATAAGAATATTCGGTGTCTTGATATCTGGGGGCACAAATTATGGTTTTTTTTAATTGATTATCAAAAACAATTAAAATTTGTGGTCGAATAAAAATGCCATCTGGAATATTAGCAAGATCTTGTTGCTGATGAAAAAATTTAATATCATGCACAACATTAGCAAAATCGTAACTAAAATAACCAAAAACTCCAGCCGAAATTGAAGGCAGGCTTTGCTTATCATATTTTATTGCCACCGAAGACCAATTTATTTTTGCTTTATCAACAAAAGCACGAAAATTTTCTATAATATTTTTGCCTGCCTCTGGTGTAAAATTTTTGAGATCATCACTAATGAAAGATATGTTGTTTTCGACTTTCCATATTCTGTCTGGCATTAAACCTATTGCCGAGAATCGACCTTTTTCGGAATTGGCATCGTTTGATTCTAATAAAAAATCGTAGCCATCGCTGATTTGTAAAATTTTTTGATAAATCACCAAAGGAGCAAGCGGACTCACCAAAGAACGATACAAAACTGTTGTTTTTTTGGTTTCGATCTGCAAATTAAACTGATCTTCATCGATATTAAAATTTAAATCGACATTGATGTCGTCTGGTTTGGCAGTTACATTAGAAAACATAAATTGGTATAAGAAAAATCTTTATTGGCACTGTTGAATTCGAAATTTATTGTATTTTTTTGCTAGTCTTGAGGAGAAATTTTAGTTATTTTTAGCCTCATATTCAATATATCGTGTTGTTGCGTTAGCACAACTGAAAGTTATATCATACTAAAAATAGCTGAGATTTATACCAAAAATGGCAAAAAAATACAATAAATTTCGAATTCAGCAGTTCCTTACTCTATTGCTAAAATATTTTTATTGGTTGTAATTGGATATTTATTTTTTAAAAGATAATTTTGGTAAGACAAAAATAAATCGTATTTCAATAAATCGATGGCATATTTTTTAGCCTCCGTGACGGTATCGAGATTAACAGAGGCTTGCTTTTTTTCTTTTACCATTGCCAAAAAATATGCATTATTATCAAACATTACAGGCTTGCTTATAGCATTTATCGGCAAAGAAAACAATTCGGTAAGCAGTTTTATTACTGGCAAAACCTCGGTTTGCTGATTATTGGCGAGCTGATTAAGATCTTTTCTGGTTATGTTATTATTTTTTTGTATTTTAATTTTATATTTAGCCACCAAATTAGCGACAGAGCCATGATTTTCGGCAATTTGTTTGGCTAAATTGCTAGCAAAAGTTGGCAATTCTGCAACTTGTTTAGCAGAAATAATGTTGTTTTTTACCAAATCTTTTGCATCTTGCAAAGAAAGCTGTTGCGGTTGAGTGATTTCTTTGACCCACACAAAATAAAATTTGTCTTGCTTGTCATCAAGGGGTATTGGCTTGCTAATTTGATTGAGATTTGCGGTAAATGTTTGATTAAGAAAATTTGGTAAAAAATCGGTTTCTTTGTGAGTTTTTTGATTTTTAGCAATTTTTTGGTCAATATCAACTATTTTTAGCGAAAAGTTTTTAGCAAAATCATCGAAAGATTTGCTTACCAAGGTAAAATCGTTAATTTCTTTTAGTAATTTAGCGAAAGATTTATTTTGTTTTTCGACGAGGAGTTTTTGTTGAATTTGCTCTTTAACCTTAGACAGCTCTAATGTTTGAGGAGAGTTGATTTGATTTAGCAAAACAACATGAAAACCAGCTTTACTTTCGATAATATGGCTTAATTTATTTGGCTGTAAAGCAAAAATTGTTGTTTCTAATTCGGGCAAAATTTGCCCTTTTACCACACCTAAAATTGAGATTTCTTCTGGTTTTTTGGCAGAAATCGATTTGGCTAAATCAAGAAAATTTTGCTGAGAATTTTCTGGCGACTTTTTATTGAATTCAACAACAAAATTGTTAGCTTTTTCTTTGCTGTCAAACATTAAATGATAAATATCGCGAGTTTCGGGAAGTTGAAATAATTGTTGATTTTGTTGATAATAGTCGGCAATTTCTGGCTCGGTTACCGCAATTTCGCTGATGGCCGATTTTTTATCTAAGATAGCATATTGCACTTTTCTTAGCTCGGGAGTTTGATAGGCTTGCGGATTTTTTTGATATAAATCGTTAATTTCAGCTTCAGAAACTTCGATGTTTATTGGCACATTTTCGCTTTTCACCTCGAGTAAATCATAAACTAAGGTATCTTGGTCAAATAAATACAAATCAAGAGCCAGATTTTTGTTGACTGGGCTTGACATAATGATGCTGTTTTGAATTATCTGTCCGCCAACTTGACTGGTGATATTTTTTACATAGGCCGACTCGCTTAATTGCTGATTTTGCAGAAAGTTTTGAAATAATTTTTTATCAAATTTGCCTTCTTTGTCATGAAAAACTTTTTGCTTGACAATTTCTTGATAAATAAGATTTTCATCGGCAAAAACCCCGATATCTTTGGCAAACTGCTCTTGCACATTGTTGGTGATAATTGAATTTACTACTTGTTGTTGTAAATATTCTGGCTTTAACATTTGCTCAATTTGAGCCTGCTGTTCTGGATTTTTTTCTATTAAAGCTAACAAATTATTGCGATAATTATCGATATCTTGCTGAACTTTTTTATAGGAAATTTTTTTATCACCAATTTTAATTGCCCAAATATCAGATGATTGCGACAAAAAACTAGCGACACCAAAAACCACGAAGCTTAAAATAACAAGACCGACAATTATTTTTAAAACTATGCCAGAAGCAATTTGACGAATTTTTTTCATTGAAATAAAACAAAATTAAAACATATTTTTCAACCTTTACAACCAAAAAAATGGCAAATAAAGTAGAATATCATTTGGGACGCAACATCGCCCTATAACATTTCCACAAATAAATACCA
>RFXY01000055.1 GCA_009921385.1 Pseudomonadota bacterium | reverse complement strand
TTTTGAATAAACTCTTTCAAAAAACATTCTCGGTGGCTAAAGAAGTCAGAACCAAAACAGATATTGGTATGGAGAGCCTTTAAAACTTCAATCAAATGCCAAGCTTTTAGCTTCGGCAAACGATATTTTACACAAAAAAGCCCTAAAATCTCTCGAGTTGTTAATGCCATTTTAATAGAAAAATGAAAAAAATATTGTTTTATTGTTTATTTGTTTTAAAATGTTGGTAATTTTAAATTATTTATTATGCTAAAACATCATCATAAAATTGAAAAAAATTCTATTTTACTATTAATTTTAACCGCTATTGTTATTTCTATTGGTGGTTTAATTGAAATAGCTCCTCTTTTTCGTCTTGAAACAACTATTGAAAAAGTTGAGGGCATGAGGCCTTATACTCCTCTTGAATTGTTGGGTTCTAAAATCTATAAAAGAGAGGGTTGTTATGGTTGTCATTCTCAGCAAATTAGGGTTTTAAACGACGAGGTCGAAAGATACGGTCACTATTCTATTGCGGCCGAAAGTATGTATGATTACCCATTTCAATGGGGTTCAAAAAGAACTGGTCCCGATTTAGCTAGAATTGGCAACAAATATTCCGATGAATGGCATGTTCGTCATCTTATTAAGCCTCAAAGTGTGGTGCCAGAATCTATTATGCCTGGTTATAAATTTTTAATCGAAAACGAGGCCAATCTTGTTTCTATTTCTTCTCATATGCAAACTTTGCAAAAAATTGGTGTGCCATATACTAACGAAATGATTCAAAATGCTGTTTCTGATGCTATTGTGCAAGCTTCTGTTGATAAAGAAAACAAAGGTTTGTTAACAAGATATGGTCAAAAAATCACAATGCGCGATTTTGACGGCAATCCTAATAAAGTTTCCGAAATGGATGCTTTGGTTGCCTATTTGCAAGTGCTGGGCACTATGGTTGATTTTGCCAATTTTCAGCCTTTAACTATCAAAGAATATGAAAATATCAAATCAAAAATAGATAAAAAATAACTATGTTTAATAATTTATTAAATTTTATTTCTAAACATTCTTCCGCCATAGTAACTACATTGTTTTTTACTATTTTTTGTTTTATCACTTATAGAGCTTTGCAAAAAAAACAAAAACAAAAATTTGATGATTATTCTAAAATACCTTTAAACGACGATAATCTAGAACAAAAAAATAAGCAAAATGATTAACAAAAATAAACAAGATAATCAAAAAAATAAAACAAAACACTCAACTACAGGTCATAGCTGGGACGAAATATCCGAATACAACATTCCTACTCCAAGATGGTGGCTTATTGTCTGGGTTATTTGCATAATTTGGGCACTTATTTATTGGTTTTTTTATCCTGCTTGGCCAACAATTTCTGGCAATTCTAAGGGTTCTTTAAATTGGAGTAAATTTTCTCAATTACAAGAAGCTCAAAAAAAAGTCGATGAAAAAAAACAGCAATATTTACAACAAATTAATTCTTCCTCTTTTTCTGAAATTAAACAAAATCAACAGTTAATGCAATTTGTTTTAAATGCTGGTAAATCTGCTTTTTACGAAAATTGTTCGGCATGCCATGGCAGAGGGCATCAAGGAGGTTTTGGTTATCCCAATTTAAACGACGATGATTGGCTTTGGGGCGGTAAAGTTGAAGATATTTATCAAACTCTTCTTTATGGCATTCGTTCTGGGCACGAAAAGGCAAGAATCAATCAAATGCCCTCTTTTGGTTTAGACGGTGTGTTAAAATCTCATGAAATTAAAGATGTGGCTAGTTTTGTTCGGTCGCTCTCGGGGCTTGAAAAAACCAACGAAAATGGGGCAAAAATCTTTGCCAACAACTGTGTTGCTTGCCATGGAGCCCAAGGAAAAGGTAATCAACAATTAGGTGCTCCTAATTTAACCGATAAAATTTGGCTTTATTATTCTGATGCTAATGAGGTTTATAAAACAATCTATTATTCCCGAGCAGGAGTTATGCCTTTTTGGCAAGGCAGGCTCGATGATAACACCATTAAAATTTTATCCATATACATTCATTCTTTAGGTGGCGGTGTGCAACAATAAGGCGAGGTATAATACCAATTCCATAAATAAATACCACACTTTGACCTAAATTCCCCTTCTTGTTAGAAGGGGTGGCACGAAGTGCCGGGGCAGTGTCGAGAGCAGTTCTCGGATATTCCCCTTCCCGTGGAAGGGGTGGATTTTCGCATAAGTGCAAACTTATGGAAAAAGACCAAGCTAGTGTTGGGAGACGATCGCAGATGTTTTTTCAAAAGATCTTACCGTGGTTTGCTTGCCGACACTACCCCGTCGACCTTCGGTCGCCACCCCTTCTAAAAAAGGGGAATTTAGATCGAGAACTGCTTTGCTACCACGAACCAAAAGAAGGGGAATTTAGATCGAGAACTGCTTTGCTACCACGAACCAAAAGAAGGGGAATTTATATCGAATACCTTTATACTAAACTTATTTTGCAAAAGTCGGCGATAGAGAGGTTTTCTGCCCTTAAACAAGGGTTGATATTGAGGTTTTCTAAGGTTTTTTCTGCCAAGTTGGGTGGTAAAATATTTTTTAGCGATTGCCTTAGCATTTTTCGCGGTTGATTAAAAGCGGTGTTGACTACTAATTGATATTTTTCTTGTGAAAAATTTTCATTAAAATAACAACCATCACTAATTAAATGCAGTTGTTGTTGGTCTCGAGGGATAATTTCAATTATTGCCGAAGTTACTTTTGGCGGTGGAGTGAAAATATTTTTATGCACTAAATACAATATTTTGGTTTGGCAAAGCAAATTGATGTTGGCAGAAAGTCGGCAGTAATTTTTGGTGTTTGGTTGGGCAACAATTCTTTCGGCTACTTCTTTTTGCAACATTAAGTGCATTGAAATAATATTTGTTAAGTTTTTTAACCATTTAAAAATCAAAACCGTGCCAATATTATAGGGCAAATTAGCGATAATTTTAAATTTTTGCTTGTTAAATAAGTGATTTTCATCAATCAATAAAGCATCTTCGTTAAAAAAAGTTAGTTTTGGAAAATACTGTTGTATTTGAGTAAGTATTGGTAGACATCTGGCATCTTTTTCGATACAAATTAGTTCTTTGATTGGCTGTTCTAAAATAGATCTAGTCAAGCATCCTGGGCCTGGGCCTATTTCTAACACCAACTGTTGCTCTAAATTGCCAGTTGAGCTGACAATTTTTCTGGTAAAATTGTGATCAAAAATAAAATTTTGCCCTAAATTTTTTTTAGTAATCAGTTGGTGTTGTTGCACTAGTTGTGAAGTTGAGGGAAGGTTTGAGATGTTTTGGGTCATTTAATTTTTTTGATAATGTTAAATATTTTTTGCTTGGTAAGAAAAAAAGAAAAATGATTAAATAAAATAAAATCTGCTTTTAAGCATCGTTGAAAATTATTGCTTTGTTTTTTATTAATGTTGTCAAATTGCTGGGTTAAGTTGGCAATGTTGCCATTTTGTGGTTTTCTTTGTAAAAATCGAGCAAATCTGGTGGGTTTATTGGCGATTATGCTTAACACGATATGACAACGATAATGCCTTGGTTTTTCAAGCAACAAAGGCACATTTAACACTACGAGTTTTTGTTTTTTTTGCTTTGCTTGCAACAAAAATTTTTGCTTTGCTTTTCTGATTAAGGGGTGAATTATTTGTTCTAGTTTGGCTAAATTTTGTTGATTATGAAAAACTAATTGACCGAGAATGTTTTTGTCTATGGTTTGTTTAACAATGCAACTTGGAAAAATTTGTTGAACTTTTTTGATTATTGCTGGTTGTTGCAACAATTGATGCACCAGCAAATCGGCATCAAACACCAAAATGCGAAATTTGGCAAAAATATTGGCAATAAAGTTTTTGCCAGAGGCAATGCTACCGCTTAAACCAATAATTTTTGGTTGCATACTTAGTTAGCTCGAATGTATTTTTCTAGTTCTTCAATGGCAAAATCTTGTAAGTTGCCTTGCCATCTTAACACCACCACACCTTTTGGATTGACTAACCAAGTTTCTGGCACAGCTTGTAAATTGGTGATTTTAGAAAATTCTCCAGCTCCGTCGGCAATAACTTTGAGATAGGGATTGCCTTTTTCTTGTAAAAATTTTAAAGTATTTTCGTTTAAATCTTGCCATGCCACACCATATAAATCGACAAAACCTTGTTGTTTTAAAGCAAATAAAGTTGCATGTTCTGCCACACAAGTAGAGCACCAAGAAGCAAAAAAATTTAACACCACATATTTGTTAAGCAGATCTTTTTTGCTAATATTAAAGCCCTCTTCATAAAGATTTGGTAAAGAAAAATCGGGTAAAGCAAAGTTTGTTTTGTTGAAACTTAATTGATTTTCGGAAGATTCGCTGAGTTGAGGTTTTGGTTCGGTTTTTGCTGCAATTGTTTTTGGCTCGGGCTTTTTACCTAAAATTTTTTCGTCATTAATGTTGATAATTTTTTCGGCTTCTGCTAATTGGGGGTTGACAGCAGTGTTTTTTGTTGGTAAATTTTTGATGGCAAAACCAATGATGCCGATCAGCAAAACTAACACAACGAGTGGCATAAATTTATACATAAAATAACAATGAAAAATGAGTTTTTATTTAGTTTAAAACAAAAAAATAATAAAGCAAGAAGAGGTGCAATACAAACTGCACATGGCAAAATTCAAACTCCCGCCTTTATGCCTGTTGGCACCGCAGGCACAGTGAAAGCTTTAAAAAATCAAGATATTATAGCAAGTGGGGCAGAAATTATTTTGGGAAATGTTTATCATCTAATGTTAAGACCTGGTGCCGATTTAATTGCCGATATGGGCGGTTTGCATGGTTTTATGGGCTATAACGGCCCTATTCTTACCGATTCTGGCGGTTTTCAGGTGATGTCTTTGGCACAGATCAGAAAAATTTCTGATCTCGGTGTGGAGTTTTCTTCGCATATTGATGGCTCAAAATATTTTCTTAGTCCGCAAAAATCTATTGCCATACAGCATCAATTAAATAGCGATATTACAATGATTTTTGATGAATGTGTGGCTCACCCCGCTACTTATGAACAGGCAAAAAAAGCGATGTTAAGGTCTAATGATTGGGCTTGGCAATGCAAAGAAGCTTTTGTGAAAAGACCAGGTTATGCCTTGTTTGGCATTATGCAAGGCTCAACTTTTGCCGATTTAAGAGAGCAATCGGCAAAAAATTTGCTTGATATTGGTTTTGATGGTTATGCTTTGGGCGGTTTGGCGGTTGGCGAAGGGCAAGAAGAAATGTTAAAAGTTCTTGATTATGCTGTTGATTTTTTGCCAGAAAACAAGCCTCGATATTTGATGGGAGTAGGCAAGCCTTCCGACATTATTTTGGCGGTGGCAAGAGGTGTTGATATGTTTGATTGTGTCATTCCAACTAGATCGGGCAGAACGGGGCAGGCCTTTACTAGCAAAGGTGTGGTTAACATTCGCAACAGCAAATATAAAGGAAGCAAACAAAAACTTGACGACGAATGCTCGTGCGATGCTTGTTTATATCACTGTGTTGGCTATTTGCAACACTTGGTAAAATCAAATGAAATTTTAGGAGCAATGTTGCTTTCGCAACACAATATTTTTTATTATCAAAAACTAATGAAAGATATAAGATTATCAATTGAGCAAGGAAGTTTTGATTTGTTATTGCAACAACACCAAATTTCAATTTAATTGCCCTGCTTGCAAAAGAAAAATTAAATTAAAAATTATTAACAAAATATGTCAACAGAAAATTTAAAAACTATCATCACCACTCTTTTGCAAGATTTTTCCGAGTTATTTGTGGCAGATCAGCTCAATATTACCAAGCTAATTAGCATTGTTTGCCCCGACGGCAAAAGCACCAAACTTGCCGATAAAATTATTGCCAAACTACTCAACAACCCCACAACTAAACAGCATTTTTTTAGCATCAATGACAACTATTGCCTATTTAAAGCCAGCGATTTTAAATTTTTTTGGCAAAGCAACAAAACATATAGCTCTTATACTTGGTTTGCCAACAAAATTGGCTTGGCAGAAGGCAATAAATATCTCAAACATTGTGGCGATGTGGTGTTAAATTTTCCGTTCAAAGATTGTGTTTTAGCAGGTGGGCAATCAAGCGAAGATGGGCAAGATTACAAAGTCGAATTGGTAGACAATCAACTAAAACAAACTCACTCAACACGAAAAGAAATTTTTTTTAACGAAATTGTGGCAAAAGACGATATCGATGTGTTGCTAAAACCAAAAGCCCTCACTAATTTTCAATCTTATGGCGAAAGGCAAGGGCAAATCAACCACCAAAAAGATAATTTGTTAATCAAGGGCAACAATTTGTTTGTTCTTTATAGCTTGTTGCCAATTTATCAAGGTAAAGTCAAGCTAATTTATATCGACCCGCCCTACAACACAGGCAACGACGGTTTTAAATATAACGACAATTTTAACCACAGCACTTGGCTTACTTTTATGAAAAACCGTCTCGAAGTGGCAAGAGAATTATTAAGCGACGACGGAGTTATTTTTGTGCAGTGCGATGACAACGAACAGGCATATTTAAAGGTGCTGATGGACGAGGTGTTTGGAAGGGACGAGTTTATAACTGTTATTTCACGAATTGCAAAAACAGCAAGCAACAAAGGTAAATTATTCGCTCCATCTTGTTTCATCGACTTCGATCGCCGGTGTCCCGAAAGAAAATATTGGACTTACAGAGGTTCCGAGTCCGTCGATACGATCTTTTTCCATTTTGATGAAATTCT